>JBKJMY010000087.1:0-7110 GCA_046596115.1 Arenimonas sp. | reverse complement strand
GCGATCCAGGATCCTGCGCAGGTCCCGATCGACGAGAGCCCATCGCCGATCGATGCCTATGTCCCGCCGGTGCCCGAGCTGCCGCCGGTCAACACCTACGATCCACCCACGGGCAATGTGTTTGCGCAGATCACCGCGGATGTGTCGCCGGTGCCACCCTACCCGGCACAGGCGCTCACCCGCCGACTGGTGGGCGAAGTGGTGTTGCGCATCCGCGTGGATGCCAGCGGCGTTCCGCGCGACGTGACTATTGAACACAGCAGCGGCTTTGACGTGCTGGACCAGGCCGCGGCAAAGTTCGTGAAAGCGCGCTGGCATTTCGTGCCTGCGATGCGGGACGGACGCGCCATCGAGGCCTTCGCACTGCTGCCGGTCAGCTTCGTGCTGCCGCGATGAAGTTTGGCGGCAAGTCGCCCTCGCTGCCCGGTGGTCACGCCATCAGCAGATGCAAGGCCCATGCCGCAAACGCGGTCGCGAACAGCAACAGCAGCACCGCCGCCAGCATCGAGCCCACGGTGACGACCCGTGCCATGCGCCGCTGGGTCTGGCTGAGTTCGTGGAAGCTGCGCCCGTAGGCAGTCCCGGCCGAGAGTCCGAGGAAACCAGACGCGGCGGCGCCCAGGCCACAGGCCAGCGCCGCCGCCGCGAACGCCCACCACGGCAGGTTGCCGAGCAGGTGCATCATCGGTGCACGATCGCCGCATCGCTGGCACCGTCCGCGCTGCCCACGACATCCACCATGGCCTCGGCGACCGCGCCATAAAACGTCGGATTTACGCGTTCAAAGGTGTCGCTCGGACGGTGGTAGTCGGGATGGTCCTCGACGCCGAAGTAGAGCCACGCGATGTCCTTGTCCGCGAACGCGCCATGGTCGGAGCCATGGGTCCAGTCGTCCTGATCCCAGAACGGGCGTGGATAGTCATGGCCATACAGGATGGTCGGCGCGGCCGTCGCGCGCAGCGGATCGAGCAGCGGCCGCCATTGCGGATTGCTGTACAGGCCCGAGGCAAAGATTTCTCCGGCCGGGCTGTGCGAGAGCATGTCGAAATTGATGTTGGCCAACACCGAGGCCATTGGCAGCGGCTGCGCGTCCACGAATGCCTTCGCGCCGCGCAATCCGCTTTCCTCGCCGTCGAACGCCGCAAACACCAGCGTATGCCGCGGCGGATGGGTCCGGAACCAGGTCGCCACTGCGAGCATGGCGGCAACGCCCGAGGCATTGTCATCAGCGCCCGGATACACCTGGCCGTTGCGGATGCCCAGGTGGTCATAGTGCGCGCTCACCACGATCACCTTGTCGGGCTCGACCTGACCACGGATGCGCCCAAGCAGGTTGACGCCGTTGATCGGCACCCGCGCTGCCCAGAACGACTTGCGCCAGAAGGCGGGGCCGCGACCAGGTGTGAACTCGAACCGCTGCTCGTACTCGGCGCCCGACACCGGCTCCAGTCCGATCGCGCGAAAGCGCTGCACCAGGAACTGGCGTGCGCGCTCGCCGCCCGGCGTGCCGACGCCACGGCCTTGCATTGCCGGCGAAGACAGCGCCTTCAGATCGGCCATCAGCTGGGTGGCATCGACCTTGGCGACTCGCTCTGCGCGATGGCGCTGCGCAAGTTGCGCGCGTTGCGCCGGGACGCCTTCATCCTGCGGATGGAAGCTGTACGCATAGATGGTTGCGGCTAGCGCAACCAGCAGCAGGACGAGCGCGGGGCGGCGCCACCGGTGGCGCCTTCTGGCAGCGTTGTCGAGCGACGGCATTGCTGGGACTCCCTGGGCGCGAAACGAAGAGGACAAGGCGGATTCTCCCCCGCCTAGCCAGCCGCCGCCAATGCCTGAAGTCGTGCCAGGGCCGCCGGAATGCCGGCGGGTGCGTCCACCTGCAACAGCCGAGCATGGGTCGCGTCAATGCCGGCATCGCGCTCATGCGCCCAGGTGACATGGTAAGGCATGTACACGCCCCATCCACCCAGCGCCACTACCGGCTCAATATCGGAGCGCAGCGAATTGCCGACCATGGCGAAGCGTTCGGGCGGAAGGTCGAACTCCGACAGGAGGCGCCGGTAGGTTGCGTCGTCCTTCTCCGACACAATCTCGATGCGCTGGAACAAATGACTCAGGCCGCTGCGCGCGACCTTGGCTTCCTGGTGGAACAGATCGCCCTTGGTGATCAGCACGATGCGGACATCGCGCGCGACGGTTTCAACTGCCTCGCGGATGCCCGGCAGCAGTTCCACCGGATGGGCCAGCACGTCCTTGCCCAGCGCGAGCAGGTGATGGATGTCGCTTGCATCGATGCGCCCGCCGGTGATGGCGATGGCGGTTTCGATCATCGACAGGGTCATGCCCTTAGCCCCATAGCCGAACAGGCGCAGGTTGCTGCGCTCGGTCGCCAGCAATTGCTCGTGCACGCGGGCATCGGCGAGATCCACATAGCGCGCGAGCACCGCCTCGAATTGCGCGTGCACGGCCTGGTAATAGCCCTCGCTGTGCCAGAGCGTGTCATCGCCATCGAAGCCGACCAGTTCGATCACGGCAGGTCGACGAAAAAAAAGCAGGCCGGCGGGGCCGGCCTGTCCGTTTCAAAAAGGGTACCTGTGCGATCGACGGGCGGCGCGCTCTGGGTCGCGCTCGCCCATTGTTTGTAACGCGCCCGCCTGCCGCAACCGGCCATCCATCTCACCGCGCGCCAGCAGGCGCAGTGCCGGCCGCCTCCTGGATGCGCTCGAGTGTCCAGTGCGAACTGGTGCTGCCGCCGCCAAATTCGACATCGCGGCGATGATCGAGCGACAGCGGCAATCCGGTGGCGCGGTCGAGCACCACCAGCGCCCGGTCGCTCAGGCGAACGCCGGCAGGCAGCGAGACGCCGTCGTCGGCGGGAAGCGGCTTGCCGGTCGCGGCCTCCAGGTTCTTGCGCACGATGTCGCGTGCCTTGGCCGGATCGATATCCTGTTCCCAGCGAATGCTCACCGTGCCCGCCTTGTCATCCACGCCCGAGATTTCAAAGCTGCCGCGGGTAGGTATCAGGTCGGCGCTCCACGGACTGGGCACGGTGTCTTCATAGTGTCGCGCCTGGCCAGGCGTCATGCCGGCGCCGGTGAAGTAATTGAAGATCGCAGCTTCGCGGCCCAGGCTGGCATTGGTCGCCTCGCGACCACTCAGGCGCGCCAGTACCGGCTCGAACTTTGCGCGCAGGGCTGCGTCGTCGAGTCCGGCCAGATCCGGCCGCCCGCGCGCCTGTTCCACCAGCACCGGCAACAGCACCTCGCGCATCGCCGTCGCCAGCACTTCCCAATTGCGCAGGCCCTGGTACTCGCCTTTCGCATTGAGTTGCACTTCGTAGGGGATCGCGCCCATGCGCTTGGCCAGCGCGGTGGCAACCGCCTGTTCTCGCGCGAGCGTCGGTGCATCGCCGCTGCCCTCCACCACCGGGTCGACGTTGTGCCAGACCTGCACGATGCCGTCGTCGCCGGCCTCGGCCACTTCGATGCGGAGCACCTCGCGCGTGCGCAGCTGCTGGTGCGTGCCTGCACGCGTCTTGTCCTGCGTCGCCTCGGAGCGATAGGCCACCTGCACGCCTTCGGTCCACGGCAGCGGCAACTTGATCAGCTCGGTTGCCGATGCAGTGCCGGCGGCCAGCACAAGCGCGCCGAGCAGGCCCAGGCGCAGGCTCGCGCCTAGCCGGGCGCCATGCGGCGCACTGGCGCGCTGACGCAGCTGTTGGCGGGTGTCGCGGTCGGCGCGCGCGGAAGACGGTTTCATTGGCAGCTCCAGTACGAGGGCCGCATGTTGCCAGAAATCCGGCACCCTAGCGGCCGTTCACAAATGCTCAGGTAGGCTCCGCGACAACCATTCGTCAAGGAGAGACGGTGTGCGCAGGGACTATTTGCAGTCTGCAATGCTGGTAGCAGGAATGCTGATCCACGCGCCGAACGCGGCAGCGCAATCAGCTGCAGCGGCCGAGCCACCGGTGGCCAATGCTCCAGCTGCCAAGGCAGCGGCCAAACCGGCGATCGCGCCTGCAGCCCAGACCGCCGCCGCGCAGGCAGCGACGCCCGCATCGCCTGAAGCGAAGCCCGCCGCGCCGGCCAAGCCCGCGCCAGAAGCGATGCGCGTCGCTGACGCAGCCCCTGGCCAAGCCGCCAACGATGCCGCCCTCGCCGACAGCGTCGGCCCGTCTGCCAAGGGAGCTGCAGTATTGCGGGCGCAGATCCTGCTGGACCGCGCAAACTTCTCGCCGGGTGAAATCGACGGTGCCTACGGCAGCAACATGGCGCAGGCCATCAAGGGCTTCCAGTCGCATGCCGGCATTCCAGTCACGGGCATGATGGATGCAGCCACTTGGGCTGCTCTGGCCATGGACTCGGCACCGGTGCTGGTGAATTACACCGTCTCCGCCGAGGATGTGGCTGGACCCTTCTCGACCATTCCCTCGGACATGATCGAAAAATCCAAGCTCAGCGCATTGGGTTACACCTCCGCGCTCGAAGGCTTGGGCGAGAAGTTCCACGCCAGTCCCAACCTGCTGAAGCAGCTCAATCCATCGGCGGGTTTTTCCAGTGCCGGTGAAGTGCTGGTGGTGCCGTCGGTGACCGACGAAGCGGCGATTGGCACGGTGGATAAAGTGGTGGTGGACAAGTCCGCTTCGACCCTCACCTTGGTGGATGCCGCAGGCAAGACGCTGGCGCAGTACCCCGCAACCATGGGCAGCGAACACGATCCGTTGCCGCTGGGCAACTGGAAGATCAAGGGTGTCGCCCGCAATCCGACCTTCAACTACAACCCCGACCTGTTCTGGGATGGCAATCCCGCGCACGGCAAGGCCAAGATCCCGGCGGGCCCGAATAACCCGGTTGGCGTTGTCTGGGTTGACCTGTCGAAGGAGCACTACGGCATCCATGGCACCCCCGAGCCGTCCAAGATCGGCAAGACCCAATCGCATGGCTGCATCCGGCTGACCAACTGGAGCGCGTCGGTGCTAGCCAAGCACGTCAAGCCGGGCATGACTGCCCTGCTGCAGGAATAAGCAGGTGAGCCGGCTCTGGACCCTGGTCATTGGCATGCTGATTGGTGGCGTCGGCGTTGCCGCGCTGTACCACGTGGGCGTGTTGCGGCCAGGCATGACCGCAGCCACCGCGCCGGCGCAGCCGGGCGTTGCCTCGAGTGATCGCGGCGACGCGACGCTGGACGACGCGGCATGGCCGCCGCCGGCCGACGAAAAGCCGGCCGCAAGTTCAGCACCAGCGCCAGCACCAGCACCCGCAATGGCGCCGGCCGCACCGGTGCTCGGAATGCACGGCGTGGATCCAGCCGGCCCAGAATCCGCACGCGCTGGTGATCCGCTTCCGGGAACGGGCGATTCCGTCGATGCCTCTGCATCTGCCGACGTGGGCGGCGTCTTCGCAGCCTTGCCGCCAGCGCCCAGCCAGCCGCTGCTGCTGCCGGTGGCCGGGGTCAAGGCCGCGCAGTTGGTAGACACCTATACGCAAAGCCGTGGCGCCGGACGCAGTCACGATGCCATCGACATCATGGCACCGCGCGGCACGCCGGTTTACGCGGTGGAAGACGGCCGCATCGCGAAATTGTTCCTGAGCAAGCCGGGCGGCATCACCGTCTACCAGTTCGACCCCTCCGAGCGCCTGGCCTACTACTACGCGCACCTTGACGGCTATGCCGACGGCATTGTCGAAGGCAAACAGCTCAAGCGCGGCGACCTCATCGGCTATGTCGGCAGCACCGGCAATGCCGACCCCAGCGGGCCGCACCTGCACTTCGCCATCTTCGCGCTGGGCCCGGAGAAAAACTGGTGGCAGGGCACGGCGATCAATCCCTACCCGTTGCTGGGCGGCTTGCCGCACTGAGGCATTGGCGTCAGCCGCCGCCGGCAACCTTGCATTCGCGTGCCACCCAGCCATACAGCCGCTGCACTTGTGCATCGCTCAGGCCAAGCCATTCCTTGGCGCGCACCAAGTTGGCGAAATCCTGGGCGTCCTGGCAAGCCTTGAGGTCCGGGTTCTCGGCCTCGGCAGCCAACGCCGCCGCCGGCATCGCCGCTGGCGCCGCCACTGCGGCCTCTCCGGCTGGCGCCGGCGCGGCAGCCTCGCGCATGCGTCGGTCCACCTGCGCGGACAACTCGCGCACCACCTGCTGATCGTGCCGCCGCTTGGTTTCCGCTTGGGCGGCCTGCGCGGGGGTAGGCGGCGCTTCCGGGGTCGCATCCCTGCGCCATGCCTGGGTGGAACCGGCCGCGCAGGCGGTGGACTGGATGCTGATCACGCCAGCCTTGTCCACGCACTTGTACAGGGCGTGCCTGTCATCCGCGGCAGCGGCCGGCAGGGCGCACAGCCCAGCCAGCATCGCCAGCCCAGCCAGCCCAGCCAGCCGGATCGCACGGTGCCGCCGCCGGTAGGGGGCTGTGGGAATCATGGTTGTGAGCGGGTACATGGCGGCCTCCTGCGGCGAAAATCCAATCGATGGTGGCCGGGGCTGGCCTGCGGCGCAAGCGCCCGTTGGCTGCGACACAGCGCGACACAGCGCCACGCGGCGCGGCGCGGCGCGGCAGGCATCGCCTTCAGTCACGGTTAAACCAGTGCGGCCCAGATTGACTCTCCCCGTCCTGCAATTCCAGGCTGAGGAAACCGCGCGCAAAGGATTGCCTCCATGTCTGCAAGCATTCATCAGTTTCCCGATCCAGAGCGTGTGCGCCGCCAGCATCCCGGGACCGTCAATCCACCGACGCGGATGGCGACGAAATCCGAACGGCCGACCTGGCTGGTCGATCTGGGAGCGCTCGCGCATTGCCGGGCGGTGTTGTTCGGACGCGAGGATCAACTGCAATTGCACGCCCTCGGTCGGCGTGCACCCGAACTTGCACCAATGGATGTGCCACCGGCATACGACCGGTTTTGCCAAGCGCATTTCGCCTCTGTCCGACGCCTGCACCCGAACCTGGAATGGGACGATGCCTTCCCGGCGTATGCCATCGCGCTATCCGCACACGCAGCGATGTGCGTGGCGTTCGACCAGGCGCAGGAATTGCTGCTCGAACGCCACTGGGACCGGATCCGCGGCGAGTCGCGGCTGAGCTGGTTGCAGGCGCGGCCGCTGATCGCC
>JBKJMY010000055.1:0-6578 GCA_046596115.1 Arenimonas sp. | reverse complement strand
ACGGCAAAATGGACGCGAGGGTTGCGATAGTCCGGTGCTTTGCGCAGCATTCCCTGTTCGATGTCGTCCAGGCTTCGTGTTTTTCCAAGCAGGACGACGAATCGGCGTTTCCATGGCGTCGAAAGCCAACCGCCAAGATCATTGATTGACCTGAGGTCGGGATACCTTGTCAGGATCAGTTCCACCGTCGCCGCGTTGTATGCGTTGATCAGGAATGCTTCGCGGTCGGCCCTGGACCAAGCCTGGTATTGCGATGGGGTGACCCTGCCCAGAGTGGCCAGGTAGGCATCAAGGGCCGAACGATCATGCGCAAAGCCAGCGTAGTCGACGCTTGATGCCGTTCCATCGGCGTTCCAATGCACGTACTTCTTCAGAAGCAGCGTCCAGGCGACGTGCTCACGATCAAACGACTGCGACGGCGACGGCGCAGCCCGGAGCGGCAGGCACAAGGCCAGGGCGAGGCCGAGAACAAACATGCGAAGGCCGGTCATCTCAGCCCCTGCGCCACTGGAAGAAGCGATGCGCCCAGTGCAATGCATTGCGTGGTGCGTGCGCCCGCTTCCAGGCGCCAGCCACGGACTTGTTCGCCTCAGCCATTGTGGGATAGGTGTGGATCGTACCCAGCAGCTTGTTCAACCCGATGCCATGCTTCATCGCGAGGACAAATTCTGCGAGCAAGTCACCGGCATGCTCGCCAACGATGCAAGCCCCCAGGATCGTGTCCTTTCCCGGCACGGTCAGCACCTTGACGAAGCCGCGCTCGGCCGAGTCGGCAATCGCCCGATCGAGATCATCGAAGTTGAACTTGGTCACTTCGACCACGATGCCCTGCTTGGCTGCCTCGTCTTCCGACAGTCCGACCCGCGCCACTTCCGGGTCGCAGAAGGTAGCCCACGGGATCACCCGATAATCGACCTTGAAGCTCCAGAACGGCGCCAGCAGCGCATTGACGCTGGCATACCAGGCTTGATGGGCGGCGACGTGGGTGAACTGGTAGGGGCCGGTGACGTCGCCGCACACCAGGATGCTGGGGAAGTTCGTTCGCATCAGTCCGTCCGCCGCAATCGTGCCGCGTGGCGTGAGCTCGACGCCCAATTCGGTCAGCCCAAAACCATCGACGTTGGCCTGGCGACCAAGGGCCAGCAAAATGCGGTCGAACGCGAAGCTCACTTCCTGGTCCGCGAACTCGCAAATCAATCGGCCGCCGTCGCCATCCTTTTCCACCCGCAGTGCCTTGTGCGCGGTCGCAAGCTTGATGCCTTCGGCGCGAAAGCTGGATTCGACTTCTGCCACGGCATCCGCGTCTTCACGTTGCAACAAGCGCGGTGCCATCTCGACCATGGTGACCTCGCTGCCGAACCGTGCGAAGCACTGGGCCAGCTCGCAACCGATCGGGCCGCCGCCGAGCACGAGCAGTCGGCCTGGCAGTTGGCGCAGATCCCAAAGGGTGTCCGAAGTGAGGTAGCCAACCTCGTCCAGCCCCGGAATTGCCGGCACCGCCGGGCGGGCGCCGGTGGCGATCACCAGGCTGCGGGCGCTGAGTCGGCGTCCGTCGACTTCAACCTCCCAAGGCGACACGATGCGTGCCTCGCCGGTAATGACCTCGACCCCGAGCCCGGTGTAACGCTGTACCGAGTCATGCGGCTCGACCTGTCGTATGACCCGCTGCACGCGTTCCATGATCTCGGCAAAGTCATAGCTCGGCGCCATGCTGGCGATGCCGAATTTGCGGCTGTCGCGGGCATCTGCCAAAGCCCGCGCCGAGCGGATCAAAGCCTTCGATGGCACGCAGCCGGTATTGAGGCATTCGCCGCCCATCCGGTCGCGCTCGATCAGCGCCACCTTGGCGTTGACGGCGGCGGCGATATAGGCCGATACCAGCCCCGCGGAGCCGGCGCCAATCACGATCAGGTTGAAGTCGAAGTGCCGCGGCCTGTGATGGCCTGCATCGCTGCGCCGTAGCGCAAGTCGGCGGAGCAACCAACGCATCAGCAGGGGAAATAGCCCCAGCGCGACCAGCGCTGCAATGATTCCCGGCGACAAGACATCCGATGCCGACTTGATCTGCGCCAGCTGCGTACCTGCATAAACGAACACCAGGGTGCCGGGGAGCATGCCGAGCTGACTGGCCCAGTAGAACGTGCGAACCGGCAGCGCGGTCAGGCCAGCCAGCAGGTTCACCAGCACGAACGGCACAGCGGGCACCAGCCGCAGGCTGAACAGATAGAACGCACCGTCACGCAGGATCCCGGCATCGAACGCCTTCAGGCGATCGCCGTAGCGGCGCTGGATGCTGTCGCGCAGGAACGTGCGTGATGCCAGGAACGCCAGCGTCGCTCCGATGGAACTGGCGAACGACACAAGTGCCAGCCCCTCGACCAGACCGAACAGGGCGCCTCCGGCCAGGGTAAGGACGAAGGCCTCGGGGATTGATGCCGCCGCCGACAGGGTATAAACGGCAAAGTAGATGCCAGCCGCCCGCCAGGGGTGTGCGGCGATCTGCGCGGCAATCGACGTCCGATGGACCTTGAGATTGGCCAGCGTCAGTTGATCCAGAAGACCGGAGTACCATAGCCACGCAAGCAGCCCGGCCAGCGCCAGCAGCGCCAGCCCCTTGAGTTGCCACGATATGGATCGACTCACGATAATCTCCGATCACGGATGAATGTTGGGAAGAAATATCCTTCCATTGACCTTGAAGTGGCGTTGACCGCCCAAAAGGATTCGCGGTCGATGATAACTATTTGCCTGATGGGTGACGGTCGATGAGCGCGACCCCGCCAGACCCCGCCTTGATCCGGGCGGCACAGGCAGGCGACCAGGTCGCGCTGAATGAAGTGCTCGCCTTTTCAAGGCAGGACCTGCGCCGCTACGCCGAATACCATTGCGTGGTCAACGACGCCGAGGACGCAGTCCAGGAGACGCTCTTGATTGCCTCTCAGCGGATGCGGGACCTGCGTTCGGTGGAGCGGTTCAACTCCTGGCTGTTCCGGATCCTCAAACGTGAATGCAACCGCATGCGTCGGGGCTGGCGGATGCTGACAAACCAGGAGATCGATGAGCGCATCCAGCCGGTCGCCACCCCGGAACCCTTGGAGTGGCGTCTGCAGGTGGCCAGGATGATGGCCGCCATCCCGGCGCACTACCGCACCATTCTCCTGCTCCGGGACGTGGAAGGCCTGGCGCTGGAGCAACTCGGTGAAACCCTGGGGCTCAGCCTGCCGGCGACCAAGTCGCGGCTCCACCGGGCCCGGATGCTGGCGCGGACCTTGTTGGCGGACCCGGACGATCCGGTCGACCTGGGCGATTTTGACTGATTTTCCACGCCGCGAATCTTCCTTGCCCCCGGCTACCTCACATCCTTAAGAATTGAGGGAGGTGTGCGATACGCCGGGAAGCGGCGCAGAGCCCGATCGACCTGGCGCTGGCCGAATACGAGCGCAAGCTCACCGTATCGCTTGGGTCGATCACGCAGGCAGACATCCATGGACTCCGGACACAGGGATTGGGCGACGAGGACGACTTGCTGGCCAACCTGATCGCGGCCTATTTCAACTTCGTCAACCGGATGGCTCTCGGGCTGGGCGTCAGTTTCATCGAACATGAGATCAGTGGCTACAAGGCCTAGCGACGCCGGATCCGTCCCGCGCGAATCCTTTTGCCGACTTGGCCACACTCCATTGGTAACGACGGGAATTACCCCGTTCAAACGAAGGAGATCGACATGAATGGAATCGGCAAGGGAGTCTTCGCAGGTCTGGCCGCGACAGTCGTGATGTCCGTCCTGATGGTCATGAAAGGCGCCATGGGCATCATGCCGCAGCTCGATGTGATCCAGATGCTTTCGATGATGTTGGGCGTCTCGGCTGCCGTCGCATGGGTGGTGCATTTCGGCATTGGCGCCATGTGGGGCGCCTTGTTCGCACTGGGCTATCGGGTGATTCCGGGCGGCAACGCATTGACCAAAGGCCTGGTATTCGCGACCGCTGTATGGCTGATGATGATGATAGTTGTCATGCCCATGGCTGGCGCCGGCCTGTTCGGAATGAACATGGGCATCATGGCTCCGATCATGACGTTGGCCCTGCATCTGGTGTTTGGCGCGGTCCTGGGCCTGGTCAATGGCAAACGGGCACCGGTTGCATAAACGCCACTTACAAAAAGGGAATCCAGCCGAACGTCAATTTGGCGGCGTTTGCCTGGAACCTCCCAACATGACCTTCTCAGGTGGCTTGCATAACTGACGTCATGACGCAATATCAGGCGTCGTTGCGCCAGATCACCATGCGCACCAGTTCCGGCAGCGAGCCGGCTTCCATCTTGCTCATGATCCTGGCCCGATGGTGTTCGATGGTTCGCATGCTCGCGCCGAGCATGTAGGCGATCATCTTGTTGGCCTCGCCAGCCACCAGGCGCGCGAGCACTTCATGCTCGCGCGGCGTCAGGCTGGCCAGCTTGCGCTCGGCAGCGTCACGCGCCAGCGCGCTGCGCCGTTGCCGGTCGTCCATCTCGGTCGAGTAGAACTCCAGGTGACCGTGTCCGGCGGATTTTGCCTGGAATAGCGCCACGTCCACATTGCGCAGCAACTTGTCCGGGTCACTGCCGTCGATCGGGGCGACGCTGATGCCGATGCAGGCACTGGTGTCGATCGACTTCCCGTCCATCACGAAAGGCTCGGCCAGGGAGTGCAGGGCGCGTGTCGCAACGACGCGGGCGCCCTCGAGATCGGTGGTGCCTTCCAGGGCCAGCAGGAACTCATCGCCGCCCGCACTGGCAAGGAAATCGGTGCGGCGGATGCACTGCTGCAACCGCTGGGCCGCCTGTGCGAGCACGCGGTCGCCGACGTCGTGGCCGTGCGCGGCATTGACGGCATTGAATCGGTCCAGGTCCACATGCAGTACCCAGACCAGGTAGCGATTGCGGACGGCGCGGGCAATGGCGCCTTGCAGGAAGTCCCGGAACTGCATGTGGCTCGGCAGCTCGGTCAGTTGGTCAGGCAAGGCAGGGTCAGTGGCGGTGGGAGTGGGCAGGGCACGGAAGACCACCTGGACGGCCGGCTCGCCACGAAAGCGGCAGGCGCGCTCAGACCAGAGCACGACCTGCTCGCGTCCATCCAGCCGGCGCAGGGTGCGCTGGACGCTCCGGCGCCTCGGATAAGCCCGGCCCCGCGCGCCGTCCACGGCAGCGGTCAGCAAGGCGCTGGCGGGACAGGCCAGCAGGGCGGAGATTGAAGACGCGCCGGTCAGAAGTGCAGCGGCTTGGTTTGCGAGTTCGATGCGATCGCCCGCGTGCAGCAGCACCGCCTCGTCACTCATCTCGAGCAGGAGGACATGCAGGTCGTCGGTCGGCGGCGGTGTGGAGGCTCGTGCCATACCCGCCTACTATCGGCAATTAGTCGCCACTGGCGCAAGCTGGCGTCGCAATGTCCATGATCGGGGCAGCATCCGGACGCAAAATCGCCGCCCTACCGACGGCTGGGGGACCCCGGGCGTTCAAGAATCGTGAGGCAGGGCTGCCGTTGCCAACTCGAATTCCTCATCGACTTTGAGCACCCAGGCCTTGATGGATGATTCTCCGGCGTCAATCCGGGTTTCCCCGGCCAGGTTGTGCTCCTCGTGCAATTGCAATCCAGTCCAGGCGAGAAGCTCGGCGATACGTCGCCGGATAGCGGGCGCGTTAGTGCCGATCCCTCCGGAAAATACCAGAGCATCGATGCCACCGATGCCCGTCGCCATTGAGGCGATTCCCTGGGCCACCCGCATCACGAAATGATCAACGGCCAGCCTGGATGGCGCGTCAGGCGCGTCCAGCAACTTGCGCATGTCTGCGCTGCTGCCAGAGATTGCCAGGAGACCACTTTCGCGCCACAGCATGCGTTCAATCTCATCGGTTGGCATCTTCATCTCGTGCGCAAGAAACAGCAGCACGCCGGGGTCCAGGGCGCCCGATCGGGTCGCCATGGGCAACCCGTCGAGCGGTGTCAGGCCCATCGTGGTATCCACGCTGCGACCCTTGAGGACTGCGCACAGACTGCAACCACTGCCCAGGTGGGCCAGCACAATGCGTTTCCGGTCGATATCTGGGTCCAGTGCGTGCAGCTTGCGCATTGCCGACTGGAACGCCAACCCATGGAAACCATAGCGCTTGACGCCGGCGTCATGAAGTCGTTGCGGAATCGGCAGTCGACGACTCCAGTCGGCCAAGGTCTGGTGCCACGTGGTGTCGAACACGGCCATGTGTCGGGCAGCAGGCCAACGCAGTCGCGATGCCTCGACCAGCCGGAGCGCGCCCGGCTGATGCAATGGGTCCATTTGCGCGTACGCGGACAGTTCGGCGACCACCGCGTCGGTCACCAATGCAGGGCCGGTGAACGAACCCCCGTGCACGATCCGGTAGGCGATCACATCGGGCGGAATGGCGTGGGCGGGCAGGGCGGCAGCGACCCGATCAAGTAATGCAGTTTCGTCCTTGCCGTCGCCGCCTCCAGAGGCAAACGGAGTCTCGAACCGATCGCCGCGCTGGACCAGCTCTTCGGGATCGCCATTGCTTCGCCACTCATAGTGCGCCGCCTTGAGCGT
>JBKJMY010000222.1:0-3921 GCA_046596115.1 Arenimonas sp. | reverse complement strand
TGCAAGGGCACGCAGCAGATCCTCGCCGCGGGCGGCATCACGCCCGATGCGGGCGTGGTCGATCCCAAGGACGTTGCGCGATTCATCACTCTGGCAAAAACGCGGCAATGGGAGCGGGAGGCAGGTTTGCGCGCCTTGCCTTGAGGCGCCTTGCGTTGAGGAGATGCCGCGCGAGCCTCGCTGCGCTGCGAGGCTCGCGCGCGAACTGTCAGGGCAGCACGATCGCCGCGCGCAGGGCCCGCAACTGCGGCGCCAGCGGATGCTCGTGTCCCTCGATGAGCAGGCGGTCGAGCAAGGCACAGGCGTCGGCTTCGCGACCGAGACGGCCGCACATCAGCCGCGCCGCCAGCAGGCCGATCGCCATGCGCTCGCGGTCGCGCGGAAACCGGTGCAGGAATTGTTCGGCCAGGGTCACTGCGAATTGGGTCTGTCCTGTGGCATCTGCGTGCGTCACCAGGCGGCTGACTTCCTCCGGTTCGGCGAGCTCGAAGGCAGGATCGAGCGCCAGGCTTTCATGCAGCAGTGCCATCGCTTGCGCGTCCTTGCCCAGCGCCAACAGGACCGCGATGTAATCGCGCCCGTGTGCGAGCAGGCCGTCACGATCGCCGCCGGCCGAAAGCAACTGCCGATAGCGCGCGTGCAGCGGTGCCGACACGCCGCGGCCGCGCATCAATCGCGCCAGGCAAGCGATGGCTTCGGCGGGCTTGTTGTCCGCAATTAGCGCCTCAACCTCGTGCATGCACGCATCTTCTTGCGGCGTTGCGTGCAGCGGCCGTGGGATGGGCCGTGCAATGTCCAGTCCAAGTGCCGCATGCTGGCGCAGCATGACCAGGCCGATGCCGTGGTAGCCGGCAAACAGCAGGTAGATGCTGGCCGCGCGCGCCAGCGGAACGGCGGCCAAGTCGGGCAACCACCGCGCGAGCGCGACATGCGCGACAACCGCCGCCGCAGCGAGCAGGGCGATTTTTGCGGCAAGTGCGGCGTAGTCGACACCGAGGCGGGTGATGAGCGGAAACCAGGCAAGCGGATTGAGCGCATGGCGCAGGCTGTCGTCTTCGGCCAGCAGCATGATCGCCGCCGGCAGGAGCATCACCACGAGCGCGACACCGAGAATTGCCACGCCACCGCCGATCCGCACGGCGCCATAGCTGGCCGCGGCCGCGCCCAGCAGCAGGAACAACTGGCGCACAGCCTGGCTATCAGTGGCGACCGACTCGCCGCCCGATGCCGGGCCGATGGCGTCGGGCAGCAGGCGTGCATGCGCGGTGTCCAGCAAGGTTTCAACCGCAACCTTCAAGGCCATCAAGGCCAGCACCGCGTCCAGTGACACCGACAGCAGTAACCGGAACACGCCACCAGGGCTACCCGCGATCGCTGTCTGCGGCCACCATTTGATTGCAAATTCCCCGGCGAGCAGGTGCGCGAGCAGTCCGCCGAACGCCAGGCCGACTACCCATGCCATCAGCTCGGGTCGCGCAGGAAAGCGCAGCATCGCCGGGTCAGGCAACCTGCTGCAGGCGCAGCGGATTGCGCCACTGCGCAAGCAGCGCGGCCTCGTTCGCCTTGGCCTCCGCCAGCTGCGCGTCCTTGACGTGGCCGTAGCCGCGGATGTGCTCGGGCACGCGCGCAATTTCCACCGCCAGCGCGTGGTTGCCCAGCGCCAGCGTCTGCAGCAGTTCGTCGATCACGCGGACGTAGTCGACGATCAACTGCCGCTCCATGCGCCGCTCGGCAGTATGGCCAAACGGATCGAACATGCCGCCACGCAAGAACTTGAAGCGCTTGAGCAGGCCGAACGCCGTGAACACCCAGGAGCCGTATTCGGACTTGAGCAGGTGGCCGTCGGCATCCTTTTTGGCGAACAGTGGCGGCGCCAGGTTGAAGCGCACTTTCACGTCGCCCTCGAAGGTTTCGCGGATGCGCTTCTGGAAATCGCCGGTGGTGTACAGGCGTGCGACTTCGTACTCGTCCTTGTAGGCCATCAGCTTGAACGCATAGCGCGCGGCTGCCTCCGACAGGCCGGTGAGGCCGGGCGTACGCTCGGCTTCGACGCCGCGCACGCGCGTGACCAGGTCGGTGTAACGGCGCGCGTAGGCGGCGTCCTGGTATTGGGTGAGGAAGCGGGAGCGCAGGGCGATGGTTTCGTCGAGCGAGGTGGAGAGCTTGCCGGCACCGATGAAGGCGGCGCTGGTGGCGGATGGGATCGCGGCTGAAGCCGCTCCCACGGCCGCGGCTGAAGTCACTCCCACAGTCGCGGCTGAAGCCGCTCCCACAGTTGCTCCCACAGGCGCTCCCACGGCCGCGGCCACGATGGCGGGGTCGTGTGCGGCCATGCGGCCCCAGGCGAAGGCGGTCTTGTTCATTTCGATCGCGGCGCCATTGAGTTCGACGGCGCGCATCAGTGACTCGTACGACAGCGGCACCAGGCCCTGCTGCCAGGCGTAGCCGAGCATGAACAGGTTGGTGGCGATCGCATCGCCCATCAACCCCAGCGCCAGCGCGGAAGCATCGACGATACCGGGCTCCGCGCCACCGAGCGCCGTGCGTACGGCAGCAATGATCCCGCGCGCCGGGAACTGCAAATCGGCATTGCGGGTAAAGGTGCCAGGCATCGCCTCGTGGCTGTTGAGCACGACATGGCTGCGATCGGCACGGATCTTCGACAGCGCCCAGTAATCGTTCACCACCACCATGTCGCAACCCAGCACCAGATCGGCTTCGCCCGCGGCAATGCGAACCGCATTGATGTCCGCCGGATCCTTGGCAATGCGTACGTGCGTGGTGACTGCGCCGCCCTTCTGCGCCAGGCCGGTCTGGTCAAGTACGCTGCCGCCCTTGTGCTCCAGATGCGCGGCCATGCCGATCAGTGCTCCGATCGTCACCACGCCAGTACCGCCGATGCCGGTGACCAGGATGTTCCAGGGTTCGGCAAGATCGGACTTGAAGACCGGCGCCGGTAGCACCGAGAAATCCACGCCCTTGTCGGCGCCCTGCTTCTTGCGCAGCCCGCCGCCGTACACGGTGACGAAGCTCGGGCAAAAGCCCTTTACGCAGGAGAAATCCTTGTTGCAGTTGCTCTGGTCGATGGCGCGCTTGCGCCCGAACTCGGTCTCAAGCGGCAACACCGACACGCAGTTGGACGCCACGCCGCAATCGCCGCAGCCTTCGCACACGGCCGGGTTGATCATGGTGCGCTTGGCCGGGTCCGGCATCTTGCCGCGCTTGCGACGGCGGCGCTTTTCCGCCGCGCAGGTCTGGTCGAAGATGATCACGGTGGTACCCGGAACTTCGCGCAGGCGCTTGCTCACCGCATCGAGCTGGTCGCGGTCCAGGAAATCCACGCCGCTTGGGAAAATTTCCGGGCGGTTCCACTTGTCGATGTCGTCGCTGAGCACGACGATGGTCTGCACGCCTTCGCTGCGTACCTGGTGCGCGATGTCCGGCACCGACAAGCTGCCGTCCACCGGCTGGCCACCGGTCATCGCCACCGCATCGTTGTAGAGGATCTTGTAGGTGATGTTGACCTTGGCTGCCACCGCCTGGCGGATCGCCAGCGAGCCGGAATGGAAATAGGTGCCGTCACCCAGGTTCTGGAAGACGTGTTTTTCCTCGGTGAACGGGGCTTGCCCGCACCAGGTCACACCTTCGCCGCCCATCTGGGTGAATGTGTCGGTGCTGCGGTCCATCCAGGTGACCATGTAATGGCAGCCGATGCCTCCCAGCGCGCGCGAGCCTTCCGGCACGGTTGTGGAGGTGTTGTGCGGGCAGCCCGAGCAGTAGTGCGCGGCGCGCGGGAAGTTGGCGCGCGGCAGCGCGAGTTCCTTTTCCTTCGCTGCCAGGAAGGCCAGGCGCTCGCTGATCAGGTCGGAGGTGAAGAAGCGCGACAGCCGCTTGGCGATCACCCGGGCGATGCGTGCCGGG
>JBKJMY010000121.1:0-10335 GCA_046596115.1 Arenimonas sp. | reverse complement strand
CGACTACGTCGCCAATGTGATCGTCGCGCAGTTGCTGTTCCTGGAAGCGGACAATCCCGAGAAGGACATCAGCCTGTACATCAACTCGCCCGGTGGCGTGGTCACCGCCGGCATGGCGATCTACGACACCATGCGCTTCATCAAGCCGGACGTGAGCACGATCTGCGTCGGCCAGGCCGCCAGCATGGGCAGCTTCCTGCTCGCTGCGGGCGCCAAGGGCAAGCGCTACATCCTTCCCAATTCCCGCGTCATGATCCACCAGCCCTCGGGCGGCACCCAGGGCCAGGCGAGCGATATCGCCATCCAGGCCAAGGAAATCCTCTATCTGCGCGAGCGCCTGAACCAGGAGCTCGCCGCAAACACCGGGCAGGCGATTGAAAAGATCGCCCTCGACGTCGAGCGCGACTATTTCATGAATGCCGCCGAAGCCAGGATCTACGGCCTGGTCGACGAGGTCATCGACCGACGCCAGGAAGACACGGTGCAGCCGGGCTGATTCTGGCTGTGCGTCACGGTTTTCCCCGCAAAAATCCCCTTCACGCGCAGGTGACCGGAACTCCCGGCCCCCTGTGCTATTCTCGATTTCGAACCCGTTTCAGCCCCTCCGGGCAGGGCCATTGACGCATGACCGACGACCGTCTCAGCCGCTCCGGCGACAGCAGCAAGATCCTGTACTGCAGTTTCTGCGGCAAGAGCCAACACGAGGTCCGCAAGCTGATCGCGGGCCCCAGCGTATTCATCTGCGATGAGTGCGTGGAACTGTGCAACGACATCATCCGCGAGGAGCTGGAGGAAAAGGCGCACGCCGCCCGCAGCCACCTGCCCAAGCCACGCGAAATCCTCGAGGTGCTGGACCAGTACGTGATCGGGCAGCCGCGCGCGAAAAAGACGCTGTCGGTGGCGGTATACAACCATTACAAGCGGATCGAGTCGCGACTCAAGAACGACGACATCGAGCTGTCCAAGTCCAACATCCTGCTGATCGGTCCGACCGGTTCGGGCAAGACCCTGCTGGCCGAGACCCTGGCCCGGATGTTGAACGTGCCGTTCACCATCGCCGACGCCACCACGCTGACCGAAGCCGGTTACGTGGGCGAGGACGTCGAGAACATCATCCAGAAGCTCCTGCAGAAGTGCGACTACGACGTCGAGAAGGCGCAGTCGGGCATCGTCTACATCGACGAGATCGACAAGATCTCGCGCAAATCAGAAAACCCCTCGATTACCCGCGACGTCTCCGGCGAGGGCGTGCAGCAGGCCCTGCTGAAGCTGATCGAGGGCACCATCGCCTCGGTCCCGCCACAGGGTGGCCGCAAGCATCCGCAGCAGGAATTCCTGCAGGTCGACACCAAGAACATGCTGTTCATCTGCGGTGGCGCTTTTTCCGGCCTGGACAAGATCGTACAGGCGCGCAGCACCGACGCCGGTGGCATCGGCTTTGCCGCCAAGGTCAAGAGCCAGGAGCGCAAGGCCGACGTCAGCAAGCTGCTGTTCGACGTCGAGCCCGAGGACCTGATCAAGTTCGGCCTGATCCCCGAGTTCGTCGGCCGCCTGCCGGTGGTCGCGACGCTCGAGGAACTCAATGAAGAAGCGCTGGTACGCATCCTCACCGAACCCAAGAACGCCATCACCAAGCAGTTCAAGAAGCTGTTCGACATGGAAGGCGTGGAGCTCGAAGTGCGTC
Source organism: Arenimonas sp. (assembly GCA_046596115.1). Taxonomy (GTDB): domain Bacteria; phylum Pseudomonadota; class Gammaproteobacteria; order Xanthomonadales; family Xanthomonadaceae; genus Arenimonas. Next base: position 8,651 of record JBKJMY010000121.1, on the reverse strand, counting down.
CGGACGCCCTGCTCGCGATCGCCCGCAAGGCGCTCAAGCGCAAGACCGGCGCGCGTGGCCTGCGCACGATCATGGAGTCGGTGCTGCTCGATACGATGTACGACCTGCCGTCGCTGGAGAATGTCAGCAAGGTGGTCGTGGACGAGTCGGTGATCAACCACCAGACCGAGCCCTACCTGATCTACACCAACAATCCGGTCGCCGCGCCGCGGGCGGCGTCGGGCGAGTAGCGCCACCGGCACCGACGCTGCAAAAACGGGCCGGCTTTCCGGCCCGTTTTTGTTTCCGGACCTGCCGTCGCTTGATTGCAGGCCGCCGATGGGGCTTGATGTTTGGCAAGGCAGGACCCAAGGAGAGAAGCATGGAAAACATTACCCGCATCGACTTGCCCGTCCTGCCACTGCGTGATGTCGTGGTCTACCCGCACATGGTCATTCCGCTGTTCGTCGGGCGTGATCGCTCGATCAAGGCCCTTGACCAGGCGATGGCTGCCGACAAGCAGATCCTGCTGGTCGCGCAGAAAAGTCCGGACGTCGACGATCCCGGCCAAGCCGACTTGTACACCGTTGGCACCCTGGCGACCGTGCTGCAATTGCTCAAGCTGCCCGACGGCACCATCAAAGTGCTGGTCGAGGGCGTGTCGCGCGTCGCCGTGGAAGGCTTCGGCGATACCGACGGGGCGCTCACCGGCCATGGCGTCGTGCTGGAGTCCGCGCACGAGCGTGACGAAAAGGAAATGGCGGTCACCCTGAATTCGCTGATGGGCTTGTTCGAGCAGTACGTCAAGACCAACCGCAAGTTGCCACCGGAGCTGCTCACCACGCTCGCCGGCATCGAAGAGCCCAGTCGCGTCGCCGATACCATCGCCGCACACCTGGGTGCGCGCCTGGCAGACAAGCAGCGCCTGCTCGAGACGCTGGAGATCGGGCAACGCCTGGAGATACTGATCGGCCTGGTGGACGGCGAGATCGATGTCCAGCAGATCGAGAAGCGCATCCGCGGCAGGGTGAAGTCGCAGATGGAGCGCAGCCAGCGTGAGTACTACCTCAACGAGCAGATGAAGGCGATCCAGAAGGAACTTGGCGACCTCGACGAGGCGCCGAACGAATTGGAAGAGCTGGCAAGGAAGATTGCAGCCGCCGGCATGCCCAAGCCGGTTGAGGCCAAGGCCCGCGCCGAGCTGGCCAAGCTCAAGCAGATGTCGCCGATGTCGGCCGAAGCCACGGTAGTGCGCAACTACCTGGATTGGCTGCTTGGCGTGCCCTGGAAGAAGCGCACCAAGATCCGCAAGGACCTCAAGCTTGCCGAGCAGGTGCTGGATGCCGACCACTACGGCCTGGAGAAGGTCAAGGATCGAATTCTCGAATACCTCGCCGTGCAGGCGCGGGTGAAGAACATGAAGGGCGCGATCCTGTGCCTGGTCGGCCCGCCGGGCGTGGGCAAGACCTCACTTGGCCAGAGTATCGCCAAGGCGACCAACCGCAAGTTCGTGCGCATGTCGCTGGGCGGCGTGCGCGACGAGGCCGAGATCCGCGGCCACCGGCGTACCTATATCGGCTCGATGCCGGGGCGCATCGTGCAGAATCTCAGCAAGATCGGCAGCAAAAACGCGTTGTTCATGCTCGACGAGATCGACAAGATGGCGATGGACTTCCGCGGTGATCCGTCGTCGGCATTGCTCGAGGTGCTCGACCCCGAGCAGAACAACAGCTTCAACGACCACTACCTAGAGGTTGATCTGGACCTGTCCGAGATCATGTTCGTGGCCACGGCGAATTCGCTCAATATCCCGGGTCCGTTGCTGGATCGCATGGAAGTCATCCGCATCCCCGGCTACACCGAGGAAGAGAAACTCAACATTGCTGATCGCTACCTGATCGCCAAGCAGATGAAGGCGAACGGACTCAAGCCCGAGGAAGTCAAGATCGGCGAGTCGGCTGTGCGCGACATCATCCGTTACTACACGCGCGAGTCCGGCGTGCGCAACCTCGAGCGCGAAATCGCCAAGATCTGCCGCAAGGTAGTGAAGGAAATTGCGTTGGCCGGCCCGAAGCCCGTCGCGAAGAAGGGCGCCAAGGCAACGCCGGTGCTGCAGGTGACGTCCAAGAACCTCGACAAATACCTGGGCGTGCAGCGCTTCGACTTCGGTCGCGCCGAAGCCGCGGACGAGGTCGGACTGGTCCCAGGCTTGGCCTGGACCGAAGTTGGCGGCGACCTTCTGCAGGTCGAGGCCTCGGTGATGCCGGGCAAGGGCCAGCTGATCCTCACCGGCCAGCTCGGCGACGTGATGCAGGAGTCGGTCAAGGCCGCGCACACCGTGGTGCGTTCGCGCAGCGAGCGGCTCGGCCTGGATCCGGAGTTCCACAGCAAGTTCGACGTGCACGTGCATGTGCCCGACGGTGCCACGCCCAAGGACGGCCCGAGTGCAGGCATCGCCATGGTCACCGCCCTGGTCTCGATCCTTTCCGGCGTGCCGATCCGTTCCGACGTGGCGATGACCGGCGAGATCTCTTTGCGTGGCCGGGTGCTGCCGATCGGCGGACTCAAGGAGAAACTGCTTGCCGCGCTTCGCGGTGGCATCAAGACCGTGATCATTCCCGAAGAGAACCGCAAGGATCTTGCCGACATTCCGAGGAACGTGACGCAAGGCCTTGAGATTGTTCCGGTCAAGTGGATCGATCAGGTGCTCGATATCGCGCTGGTGCGTCCGATCGCGCCGCAGCCAGGCGAAACGCCGGTGCCGGTTGAAACGGTTGAACCCGTCGAGCCGGTCGAAGATACGGGTGCCGATCACAAGCCAGGTGCGCCGCGCGCGCATTGATCGTGCGCGAAAAAGCGTGTGGAAGCCGCATGATTGCGCGCTTTTTGCTTGCGGCTACGCACCTGCACTGGTATAAATCGACGACCCGCCAGCGCTGTGCGCGGCGGTACACCAGGATCGGACTGTCGGCATGGCCGGCCCGCGTCCCTATCGCAACCGCGGGCAAGTCCCGCCCAGGGAGACACCAATGAACAAAGGCGATTTCGTAAACGCCGTTGCCGAGGCTGCCGAGCTTTCCAAGGCCGACGCCGCTCGTTCCGTCGATGCAATGATCGACGTCATCAGCAGCACGCTGAAGAAGGGCGACACCATCACGCTGGTAGGCTTCGGTACCTTCTCGGTCCGCGCGCGCGCCGCCCGCCAGGGGCTCAACCCCCAGACCCGCGAGCCGATCAAGATCAAGGCGTCCAATAACCCGGCGTTCAAGGCTGGCAAAGCCCTCAAGGATGCCGTAAACTGACGAAATAGTTCGGGTGCTTAGCTCAGCGGTAGAGCGTCTCCCTTACACGGAGAGGGTCGGGGGTTCGAAACCCTCAGCACCCACCAATCTCCCGCTTGCCGATCGCGTTTTGTGGAGTGGTAGTTCAGTTGGTTAGAATATCGGCCTGTCACGCCGAGGGTCGCGGGTTCGAGTCCCGTCCACTCCGCCACACCCCCGAGGGCGCCTAAGGCGCCCTTGTTTTTTTCCGCTCCACGCAACGGACCCACCATGCTCCAGAGCATTCGCGAAAAAACCTCCGGCTGGATCGCCAGCATCGTACTCGGCCTGATCATCCTGACCATGGGCCTGTGGGGCATCGAGAGCTATCTCACGCCCAAGGTGGAAAACTACGCGGTCCGCATCCAGGGTCCGGCCAAGTTCCTGCGCTTCGGTGGCCAGCAGCGGGACATTGCTCCGGAGGACTTCCGCAAGCGTTTCGACCAGGTCCGCAACGAGCGCCGCCAGGCCGAGGGCGCCAGCTTCGACGCGACCCGTTTCGAGTCTTTGGAGAACAAGCGCGCGGTGCTCGATCAGATGATCGACGAGACGCTGCTGTCGCTTGCCGCCGAGCGCGACAAGCTCGCCCTGTCGAAGTCCGCAGTGCAGGACAAAGTGCTTGCCGTGGACGCGTTCAAGGTTGGCGGCAAGTTCGACCGCAAGCAGTACGAACTGGTGCTGCAGGGCAACAACATGAAGCCCGCCCAGTTTGAGGCCTTGATCGGCGCCGAGGCGCTGGCCGGCACGATCCGCGACCAGTTGGCGGCCTCGGGCCTGTCCGGCGACGCGGAGCTTGAATCCTACCTGCGCCTGAGCAAGCAGACCCGTGATATCCGCTTCATTGCGGTGGCGCCGCCGGCGCCCCCGGCAACGCCGTCCACCGACGCCGAACTGAAGGCCTGGTACGACGCCCACGCGGCGCAATATCGCAGCCCCGAACGCGTGCAGGCCGAATACGTCGAGCTCAACGCAAAAGGCCTGCAGGTAGACAGCGTTGCCGACGAGGCGACGCTGCGCGCGCGCTACGAGGCGACCAAGGCGAAGTTCGGTACCGCAACCCAGAAGTTCGCGTCGCACATCCTGGTCAAGCTTGACGACAAGGCGAGCGACACTGCCATTGCCGCCGCCAAGGCCAAGGCTGACGTACTCACCGCGCAGGCGCGCGCGCCCGGCGCCGATTTCGCCGCGCTGGCGCGGGCCAATTCCGATGACCTGGGTTCCAAGGCCGCCGGTGGCGACCTGGGCGCGGTCGAGCCCGGCGTGTTCGGCGTTGATTTCGACAAGGCCTTCGCCGCACTGCAACAGCCTGGGCAGGTCAGCAATCCGGTGCGGCTGTCGGATGGCTGGCACGTGATCCAGTATCGCCAGCTGGTCCCCGGCACGGCCAAGTCCTTCGAGGACGTTCGCCCGGAACTCGAGGCGGAATACCTGGAATCCGAGCGCGAGCGCACGTTCAACGACCTCAGCGGCAAGCTGATCGATCGCATCTACGCCGACCCGGGCGCATTGTCTCCGGCGGCCGAAGAACTCAAGTTGCCGATGCAGCGCACCGGATGGTTCACCCGCACCAGCGGTGAAGGCATCGCGGCGCTCGAGCAGGTGCGCAAGGCTGCTTTCCAGGATCCGCAGAAAGTGGACCGCCAGGTCAGTGACAGCATCGAAGTCTCGCCCAACCACATCGTCGTGCTGCACGTGATCGATCACCAGGCGGCGGCGCCCCTGCCGCTGGCATCGGTGCGCGACCGCGTCAATACAGACTTGCTTGCCGACCGCGCTGCCAAGGCCGCCAAGGCGCAGGCCGAAGCACTGCTGGCCCGCGCAAAGAAGGGCGAGACGATCGATGCGCTGTCCGCTTCGGTCGGCCAGCCAGTGTCCGATGTGCCCGGTGTGACTCGCCAGGCGCCGAACGCGCAACTTGCGCCGCTGATCGACGCGGCGTTCCGCCTGGCCCGCCCGGTAGCTGGCAAGGCAGACTTCGGAATCGCCAAGTTGTCTGCGGAGCGTTACGCGCTGGTAACAGTCACGGCCGTCAAGGACGGTGACATCTCGGGCGCCGATGCGGCAACGCGCGAGCGGCTGCGCGAGCAGCTCGCCCTCATGCGTGGTTCGGTCGAAGCGCAGGCCTATGTGAAAGGCTTGCGCAGCCAGTATTCGGTGAAGGTCGCCGAAGACCGCCTGTAGTCCCGCCACCCGCGCAGCGAATCCGCTGCCCGCGCGGGGGATCCGTGTGTCAGACGCCCTCGATGCCGGTCATGCCCAGCACGTTGTAGCCGCCGTCGACATAGGTGATTTCGCCGGTGACGCCTGCAGCCAGGTCCGAGCACAGGAATGCGGCAACGTTGCCCACGTCATCGATCGTCACGCTGCGGCGCAGCGGCGCGTACTGCTCGACATGCGTCAGCATCTTGCGGAAGTTGGCGATGCCGGCAGCCGCGAGGGTCTTGATCGGCCCGGCGGAGATCGCATTCACCCGTGTGCCCTCCGGCCCGAGGTTCAATGCCAGATAGCGCACGTTTGCTTCCAGGCTGGCCTTGGCCAGGCCCATCACGTTGTAGTTGGCCAGGGCGCGTTCCGCACCCAGGTAGCTGAGCGTGAGGATGCTGCCATGGCGGCCCTTCATCATCGGCCGTGCTGCCTTGGCCAATGCCGCCAGGCTGTAGCTGGAAATGTCGTGGGCAATGCGGAAGCTCTCGCGGGTGAGGCCCTCGAGGAACTCGCCGTCGAGCGCTTCACGGGGCGCGAAGCCCACCGAGTGCACGAGGACATCGAGGCCATCCCAGGACTTGGCCAGCTCGCTGAATACCGCGTCGATCTGCGCATCGTCTGACACGTCGCAGGGCAGGACGATCTTGGCGCCGTATTCGGCAGCAGCATCCTCGACCCGGGATTTGAGTTTTTCGTTCTGGTAGGTGAAGGCGAGCTCGGCGCCCTCGCGGGCCATGGCCTCGGCGATGCCGGTCGCGATCGAGCGCTGGCTGGCGATGCCGACGATCAGTGCGCGCTTCCCGGAAAGGAATCCCATGGTCTTGCTCCTGGTTACTGGCGAAGTCCGCTAGTTTGACCTCGGCGCGCGGTTCGCGCCAGACAAGGCTCAGGGGGCGAGTTCAAGCAATTGCCCGGGATGGACCACTGCGCGTGCGTCCAGCCGGTTCCATTGGCGGATCTGCTCGACCTGGAGCTGGTGCATCCGGGCGATCAACCACAGCGATTCACCGGCCTTGACCAGATGGGTGCGCACTGGATCGCTCGGCGCGGGCTCGACGTCCGCGACGGTCTGCATCGACGCATCGGGGCCAATCGCGCCAACCTCGGTGTCCTCGATCACGGGGACGCTGCGCGCAGCCGGCTCCACCGTGACCGACCGTGATGCCGGAAGCAGCGTCGCCTGCTTCGGGGCGGCGGCACGTGCGGCCAGCACCAGATCAATCGTCACCAGGTCGTCGGACTGCGCGACGGCGGTTGCGCCCGGGACGGCATCGGGGTTCAGCCCGGAACCGCGCGATGGGCTGGATTGCGGGATGCCCAAGGGCATCAGCACCAGGCGCGGCACGCCCGCTACCACGCGACCCTGGCGATAGCCGGGATTGAGCAGCTTCACCGCAGCGGGATTGCGCCCCTGTCGTTGCGCGAACTCCTCCAGCGTGGTGATCCCGGGTTCCATCAGCACCGGCGCAAGCGGAACGAAACGCGCCGAGCGGGGCAGCCTGACGCCATTGCGCTCGGGCTGCGACAGCAGGCACGACAGGGCCTGCAGTTTCGCCACGTAGTCGTAGGTGATATTTGACAACCCGTGCGGACGGCGACGTTCGCCGCTTGCCTCGCGGCTGTTGGCGCGCTTGTAGGCCTGCATCATCCGGCCTTCGCCGGCGTTGTAGGCCATCACGGTGGCTTCCCAACCATTGAACATGTCGCTGAGCACTTTCAGGTAGGACAGCGCGGCGCGGGTGGATTGCACCGGCGACAGGCGGCCGTCATAGCCGGCCTGGATCTGGATGCCATGGTTGCGAGCGGTGCTGCCGATCATCTGCCACATCCCTGCCGGCCCGCCAGCACCCATCGCATCGGGCTTGTACCAACTCTCGACCAGGGGAATGAAAACAAATTCCGATGGAAGGCCGACCCGTTCGACTTCGATGCTCACGAAATCCAGCAGCGGCAGGATGTTTTCGATGCGACTGGCGAAGGCGGTCGGGTTGGACGCGTAGCGTTTGCGCCAGCGCTCACTCGCCCCGCCTGCGCTGCACACATCGGAACCCAGGCCAGTCTTGATGCGTGCGAAGACGTCACCGCCCTGGCGCACGGACTGCGCCAACGGAGCGGTCGCCGGTGTGGTCGCGGCGCCGGCAATCGCGCGTTCGGCCACTGCAGAATCGCTGGCCATGTCGGCCGCTGCGGCGCCTGGCGACGCCGCGGCCGTTGGATCGCGTTGCACAATCACCGCCGCCTGGGCCGTGGCTGGCGTGGCAGCGGACGAAATCGGTCCGACTGGGGTGGCCGCGGCCGGCACCTGTCGGACTGGCGTGGGCGTTGCTGTGGCGACCAGCGGCAGAACGGAGCCAAGGCCAGTCGCCTGTGCGGTTCCTGCCAGCAGGAAGGCCAGCAGGCCGGGCAATGGGCGCAGACCGGGGGTCATCCCGTGAAACCGTCCTTCCAGCTGCGCAACGCCCCGAACCGGTCTGCGCGGGTTCCCGCGGATAGCCCGCGGAGCGCGAGCGACTCGCGGATACCCGGGCTGTCGACCCGCAGGAAGGGATTGCACTCGCGCTCGCTGCCCAGTCGGCTGGGCAGGCTGGGCCTGCCATCGGCGCGGAGCAAGGCGACCTCCCGGATGCGTTGGTCGCGGGCTGGATTCTCAGCCTCTGCGGCCAGCGCGAAGCGCGCGTTTGACTCGGTGTACTCATGTCCGCAACACACCAGCGTGTCGTCGGGCAGGGTGGCGAGCCGGTCGAGCGAATCGAGCATCTGTGCGGGCGTGCCCTCGAACATGCGGCCGCAGCCAAGGCTGAAGAGTGTGTCTCCACAGAACAGGTAGCCACCGCCAACGAAGGCGATATGGCTCGCGGTATGGCCGGGAATCGACAGCACATCAAACTCCAGGCCGAGCTCCGGCACATCGACCCTATCGCCCTGGCCGACTGCGTGTACCTTGAAGTCGATGCGCACATCGTCCGGGCCGAAGCAGGGCACCGGAAACCGTGCCAGCAGCTCCGCCGCACCGCCGATGTGGTCGGGGTGGTGGTGGGTCAGCAGGACCCCGATCGGCTGCAGGCCATCGGCGGCGGCGTCCAGTACCGGGCCGGCCTCGCCCGGATCAACGATGAGCGCATGGCCGGCCCCGTCGCGCCATGTCCA
>JBKJMY010000019.1:0-2538 GCA_046596115.1 Arenimonas sp. | reverse complement strand
GCCAGATCCTGGTATTGCACGACATGCTGGGCATCAATTCCGGGCATCGCCGCCCGCGCTTCGTGCGCAATTTCATGGACGGTGCCGGCTCCATCGCCGGGGCGGTCGAAGCGTATGCGGCCGCCGTGCGCGATGGCAGTTTCCCCGGGCCCGAGCACGGATACGGCTGATGCAGGTGTTTCGTCGCGTCGAGGCTATCCGCGCCCAGTCCGAAGCCTGGCGCCGCGAGGGCCTGTCGATCGGATTCGTGCCGACCATGGGCAACCTGCACGCCGGACACCACGCCTTGGTGGACCTGGCGCGTGAGCGCAGCGACCGCGTGGTTGCGAGTATCTTCGTCAACCCGACCCAGTTCGGCCCGAACGAGGATTATGCGCATTACCCGCGCACCCCCGACCTGGATGTCGCCGGACTGCGCGAACGCGGCTGCGACGCGTTGTTGCTGCCCGATGTCGAGCAGATGTATCCATTCGGGACGATGGGTTGCGTGCAGATGCACGTGCCGGGCATCACCGACATCCTCGACGGCGCGCACCGCCCCGGACACTTCAACGGCGTGGCCCAGGTGGTCGCGCGCCTGTTCAACATGGTGCAGCCGCAACTGGCCGTCTTTGGCCGCAAGGATTACCAGCAACTGCAGGTGATCCGCTACATGACGCAGGAAATGAGCTTCCCGGTGGAGATCGTGCCGGCGCCCACGTTGCGCGAGGCGGACGGATTGGCGATGAGTTCGCGCAACCAGTACCTGCAGGGCGCAGAACGACAAGTTGCCACGATCATCTACCAGGTGCTGCGCACCATGCGCCAGGGTGCTGCCCAGGGCGATCGGGTCGTGGACATCGAGGCGGGCGCCCGCAAGCAGCTCGAGGCTGTCGGATTCAGCGTGGACTATGCGCAGTTGCGCCGCGGTGATCTGTCGCGTCCAACCGAGCCGACCGATCCAGGGCTGGTCGCGTTGATCGCCGCGCGTCTTGGCCGCACGCGCCTGATCGACAACCTCGAATTCGATGACCCCGTCGCCTGATCACGGGTGCGCCGCAAGCGCGTTGCAACCAGCTCCCGACTAACTCGCGGACGGAACTCTGGCTGATCCGGCAACGCCGTGTTGCGCATGGCGGGCCAAGGCCCATTCGATATGTTCGCGCACGAGCTCCGAGGGATCATCGCGGCGCGATGCCAGCGCCGCCAGCACGTCCGTGCTTGACGGTGCATTACCCAGCGCCACCGCCAGGTTCCGCGACCAGCGCTCATAACCGCTGCGGCGGATCGCCGAACCTTCGGTGCGCTGCAGGAATTCGGCTTCGGTCCAGGCGAACAGTTGCGCAAGCGTGGCCTGGTCCAGGTCGTTGCGCGCGCGGAAGTCCGGCTCGTCGAAGCGGCGTGCGAACTTGTTCCACGGGCAGGCCAGCTGGCAGTCGTCGCAACCGAAGATGCGATTGCCGATCGCCGGCCGGAGTTCCTCCGGGATGGCGCCCTTCAGTTCGATCGTCAGGTAGCTGATGCAGCGGCGTGCATCAATCCGGTTCGGGGCGATGATCGCGCCGGTTGGGCAGACGTCCATGCACCGGGTGCAGGTGCCGCAGTGCGCGCTGGCCGGCGCGTCCACCGGCAATGGCAAGTCGGTATAGATCTCGCCGAGGAAAAACCAGCTGCCGGTGTCCTTGTCGATCAGGCAGGCATTCTTGCCGATCCAGCCCAGGCCAGCGTTGCGCGCGAGCGCGCGCTCGAGCACGGGCGCGGAATCGACGAAGACGCGGTGGCCGAACGGCCCGGCTTCGGCCTCGATGCGCTCAGCCAATTGCTGCAACCGTCCGCGCATGAGCTTGTGATAGTCACGGCCGAGTGCATAGCGGGCGACGTAGGCGCGGCTGCCGTCGGCAAGCGTGGCCCATGCACCCGCATCATCTCCGGTGCCATAGTCCATGCGCACGCTGATCACCCGCAACGTCCCCGGCAACAGCTCAGCCGGGCGTGATCGCTTGTCGCCGTGGCGCGCCATCCATTCCATGTCGCCGTGCTGTCCCTGCGCAAGCCAGTCGCGCAGGTGCGCCTCGTCGTCGCCAAGGTCCACGTCGGCCACGCCAAGCTGCTGGAAGCCGAGTTCACGGCTCCACTGCTGAATGCGATGCTTGAGCTCGGCGGGATCGGGCATGCCACGAGTATAGAATCGCCGCATGAATCTGCCGATGCCGCTGTACACGACCAGCCAGCTGCGCGCGATGGATGCCCACGCCATCGGGGCGCTGGGCCTGGAGGCCTACGAGCTGATGGGGCGTGCGGGCGCCGCTGCCTGGCAACTGGCGCGGACGCGCTGGCCGCAGGCACGCCGCATCGGCGTGGTCTGCGGTCCGGGCAACAATGGTGGCGATGGCTACGTGCTGGCCCGCCTGGCGCGCGCCTCCGGCCATGAGGTGATGCTGTTGGCCATGGCCGAAGCCGCGCCGACCAGCGAGGCGGCCAGGCGCGCTGCCTCGGACTGGCGCCTTGCCGGCGGGGTCACGCGCCTGTTCGATGGACAACTGCCCGAGGTGGACCTGT
>JBKJMY010000337.1:0-6426 GCA_046596115.1 Arenimonas sp. | reverse complement strand
CGCTGAACCGGGACGAGTCGATCATCAGTGGCACGCGCGCGATGTCCGGCTCGGCGGCGATCAGGCGCAGGAAGCGCGACATGGCGGCCTCCGCGTCGAGCATGCCTTCATCCATGTTGACGTCGATCACCTGGGCGCCGCTTGCAACCTGCTGGCGGGCAACGACCAGCGCTTCGTCGTAGCGGTTTTCCAGGATCAGTTTCTTGAACTGCGCCGAGCCGGTGACATTGGTGCGTTCGCCAACATTGACGAAGTTGGTCTGGGGCGTGATGACGAACGGTTCCAGGCCCGACAGCCGGGTGTACGGGAGCAGGGTAGGGATCGGACGTGGCGGGCAGTCGGCCACGGCATCGGCGATCGCCCGGATATGCGCAGGCGTCGTGCCGCAGCAGCCTCCGACGATATTGAGCAGGCCGCTGCGCGCGAATTCGCCGAGCATGTCGGCCATTTCCTCCGGGCCTTCGTCATAGCCGCCAAAGGCGTTGGGCAAGCCGGCATTGGGGTGGGCGCTGATCGCCACGTCGGCAACCTGCGAGAGCATGTCGATGTGCGCGCGCAGGTCGCGGGCGCCGAGCGCGCAATTCAGGCCGACCGACAGCGGGCGCGCATGGCGCAGCGAATACCAGAAGGCTTCCGCGGTCTGGCCCGACAGCGTGCGTCCCGAGCGGTCGGTGATCGTGCCCGACAGCATCACCGGCAGGCGCACACCCAGGCGCTCGAACAGCGTGTCGATGGCAAAGCATGCCGCCTTGGCATTGAGCGTGTCGAACACGGTCTCGACCATCAGGATATCGGCGCCACCTTCGACCAGGGCGGCGGCGGACTGACCGTAATCGTCAACGAGTGCATCGAAGGTGATGTTGCGGAACCCGGGGTCATTGACGTCGGGACTCATGGACGCGGTGCGCGAGGTCGGGCCGAGCACGCCCACGACGAATAGCGAACGGCCGGGTGCGGCGGTCTCGCAGGCATCACGGACCGACACCGCCAGGCGCGCGGATTCGCGGTTGAGTTCGGGCACCACGTGCTCCAGCCCGTAGTCCGATTGCGACACGCGGGTGGCGTTGAAGGTGTTGGTTTCCACCATGTCCGCGCCCGCTTCGAAGTAGGCGCGGTGGATGTCGGCGATCAGCTCGGGCCGGGTCAGCGTGAGCAGGTCGTTGTTGCCCTTGAGTTCGCCATTGCCGCAACCGCAGTCGGGACCGTGCCGATGGGCGTCGCCTTCCGAGAAGCGGTAGGCGTCATAGCCGGTGCGGAAACGCTCGCCGCGGTAGCCGGCTTCATCCAGATCGTGGCGCTGGATCATCGTGCCCATCGCGCCGTCGAGCAGCAGGATGCGCCGCGAAAGCGCTTCTTCCAGTGCCGCGACGCGGCCCGGATCTTTCCATGGCAGCTGGCTCATGGCTTGCTGGCCAGCAGGCTGAGCACTTCGAAATGCGGTGGGCGGCGTTCGCGGGTGACCACTTCGCAGACCTGGACCTCGAGGCCCGCCTTTTCGGCGAACTTGCGCAGCTCGCGGTCGGTGAAGCCAAGGTTGACGTGGCCAAATGCCTGCACGGCCGCGCGGTGTTCATGTTTTGCCAGGCACGTGACCACCACCCGGCCGCCGGGCCGCAGCACGCGCGCCGCCTCGGCCACCGCGAGGGCCGGTTTGTCGGCGTAGGTCAGTGCGTGCATCAGCAGCACCAGGTCGAATTGCGGGCGGTCGAAAGGCAGCGCCTGCATGTCGCCTTCGAGCACCTCGACGTGATCGAGCTTGCGCAGTCGCTCGGAGGCGGCAAGGACCACCTTGGAGCTGTTGTCGATGCACACGTAGCGCCGCGCATGCGGCGCCAGCAGGCCGGCCAGCACGCCATCGCCGGAGGCAACGTCGAGCACTTCGCCGGGTTTGAGCATCGGCAGGGTGGAACGCGCGAGTGCTTCCCAGGTCCGGCCGGGCGAATAGTGCCGTTCCATGTCGCCAGCAACCGAATCGGCCCAGTTGTGCTCGGAAGTGCGGCCTGCGAGCACGCTCACCAGTCGGTCAGCATCCTGGCGCAGCAGGGGGTCGTCGGTGCCGGCGCGCAGCGCTTCCCAGAGTGCGCGCTCGGCAGGCTCGAGGCGTTCTTCGTTGAATCGGTAATAGGCCGAGACACCCGCACGCCGGTCGAGCACCATCGCGGCATCTTTCAACCGCGCCAGGTGGGTGGACACCCGTGGCTGGGCCAGCCGGGTGACCGACGAGAGCTCCGCAACGGTGAGTTCTTCCCGCTCAAGGAGGGCGAGCAACCGCACGCGGGTCGGGTCGGCCAGCACCCGAAGGCAGGCGGACCAGGCATCGAGGTCCATTTATCCTTCCATCCCGATTCAAAGATGGAAGGTTAGGCGCTGCCTGCGCAGGCGTCAAGGAACGTGCCGCCAGACATCGGGCGCGGCGGCCTTCGCACAGCCTTCGCGCAGCCTTCGCGGGTCCGCTTGCCGGACTCGTTACAATGGGCGATCGAAATACGACTCATGCGAGGTCACCGTGGATTTCAATTTCACCGAAGAGCAGTTGATGATCCAGGACGTCGCGCGCCGGATCGCCGAGGAGAAAATCGCGCCCAGCGCCGAGTACCACGACCGCACCGGTGAGTTTCCCCTCGACAACATCCGGCTGCTCGGCGAAAACGGCCTGATGGGCATCGAAGTGCCGGTTGAATACGGCGGCGCCGGCATGGATCCGATCAGCTACGTGCTGGCCATGATCGAAATTGCTGCCGCCGATGCCGCGCACTCCACCATCATGTCGGTGAACAACTCCTTGTTTTGCAACGGCATCCTGAAATTCGGGACCGAGGCGCAGAAGCAGCTGTATGTGCGCGCGATTGCCGAAGGGCGCGAGATCGGCGCCTTCGCACTGAGCGAGCCGCAGTCCGGTTCCGACGCCACCGCAATGCGCTGCCGCGCGGTGGCGCGTGAGGACGGCTCCTACGTGATCAATGGCAAGAAGAGCTGGATCACCTCCGGCCCGGTCGCCAAGTACATCGTCCTGTTCGCGCTCAGCGAGCCCGACAAGGGCCCGCGCGGCATCACCGCCTTCGTCGTGGATACCGCCAAGCCCGGGTTCCACCGGGGCAAGACCGAACCCAAGCTCGGCATCCGTGCCTCGGCCACCTGCGAAATCGAGTTCCAGGACTATGTCGCTACGCCCGAGGAGGTGCTCGGCAAGCCGGGCGAGGGGTTCAAGACTGCCATGGGCGTGCTCGATGCCGGCCGCATCGGCATTGCCTCGCAGGCGGTGGGCATCGCCCGCGCCGCCTACATGGCCACGCTGAGCTATGCCCGCGAGCGCAAGGCCTTTGGCGTGCCGATCGGCACCTTCCAGATGATCCAGTCCAAGATCGCCGACATGAAGTGCAAGCTCGATGCCTCACTGCTGCTGACCCTGCACGCGGCATGGGCCAAGCAGCAGGCCGAAGCCAAGCCGAACGGCCGCTTCAGCACCGAGGCGTCGGTCGCCAAGCTGACTGCATCCGAGGCTGCCATGTGGATTGCGCACCAGGCGGTGCAGGTGCACGGCGGCATGGGCTACTCGAAGGAGATGCCGCTGGAGCGTTATTTCCGCGACGCCAAGATCACCGAGATCTACGAAGGCACCAGCGAAATCCAGCGCCTGGTCATCGCCCGCCACGAGACCGGCCTGCGCTGAGGCCGGGGGGCGTCACGGAAAGGTCGCCCGATCCGGGCGTGAGGCTTACAATTTGCCACCCATTTTTTGAGTGTCGAGCCAGCGATGAGCGCACAGCCGAACCCGACTCCGGTCACCTTGGAAACGATCCTCGACATCGCCGTGTCCCGCGTCCCCGCGGACCGCGTCGGTGACATGCGCGCCTTCGGGCACGCCTTCCTCGCCCGGATTCCCGCGGAGGAACTTGAGCTGCGCAGCGCGCCAGCCTGGGCATCGCTGCTGTTGAGCGACCGATTGTTCGCCGATTTGCGCGAACCCGGCGTCGCCAAGATCCGGGTCTACAACCCGAGCCCCGCCGAAGCTTTCGATGGCGTCCACAGCGTTGTGCAGATCGTCAACGACGACATGAGTTTCCTGGTCGACTCGGTCGGCATTGCATTGTCGGCGCAGGGCGTTGCCTCGCACGGCATCGTGCATCCGGTGTTCCCGGTGCAGCGCGATGCGGGCGGGCGCCTGGTCGCGGTCGGCCAGGGCAAGCCGGAATCGCTGATGCATATCGACACCGATCGCATCGCCGACGCCGAGCAGATGGACGCGTTGCGTGATGCCATCGCCGCGGGACTGGCCGATGTTCGCGCCGCTTCCAATGACTGGCAGGCGATGCGCGAGAAAATGGTGGAGATCGCCGAAGACCTGGGCCAATGGCCGGTGCCGGCCGATGGTGCGATCCGTGCCGAAGCGCAGGAATTCCTGCGTTGGGCCGCCGACAACCATTTCACCTTCCTGGGCTATCGCGAATACGAAGTGACGCCCGATCGCACCCTGCGCGCCATTCCCGGCTCTGGCCTTGGCCTGATGCGCGGAAAGGACGCGCAGACCAGGCCGCGCCCGATCGCCGGCCTGGCGGCGTCCGACCTGCCAGCGGGCACGACGCTCGATCCGCTGATCCTGACCAAGACCAATGCGCGCTCGACCGTGCACCGTCCCGGCTACATGGACTACATCGGCGTCCTGCAGTTCGACGCCAGTGGCCGTGCCATCGCAGAGCAGCGATTCCTCGGCCTGTATACCTCCAGCGCCTACAACCGCCGCCCCTGGGACATCCCGATGGTGCGCGAGCGCTACAACGCCGTGATGTCGGCATCGGGCCTTGGCGAGGCCAGCCACAGCGGCAAGGCACTGCGCCATATCCTGGAAACGCTACCGCGCGACGAGCTGTTCCAGGCTACCGTCGAGGAACTCTCGCGCACGGCGATGGGCATCCTCGGCCTGCAGGAACGCAGCCGTACCCGCCTGTTCCTGCGTCGCGACCGGCATGGCCGATTCTATTCGGCGCTGGTGTACATCCCGCGCGATCGCTTCAATACCGACGTGCGCCTGCGCATCGAAGCGCTGATGATGCGCGAGCTCAACGGCGAGCGGCTGGACGCGGCAGTGCAGATTGGCGAGTCGCCACTGGCACAGTTGCACTTGCTGATCCGGCCCAAGCGTGGCCAGCAGGTGGAGCCCGATAGCGCAATGCTCGAGGCCGAACTGGTCGCCATCGTGCGCAACTGGCACGACGAGCTGCGCGACCACCTGGTGCAACTTCACGGCGAAGATGCCGGACTGAAACTCGCGGCACGCTACGGCAAGGCGCTGCCCGCCGGCTACGTGGAGTCGGTGACTCCCGAGCTGGCCGCGGGCGACCTGATGCAGGTCGACAGCCTGGAAGGGCAGGGCGACCTGCACCTGTCGCTCTATCACGGCAGCAATGGCGGCCTGCGTTTCAAGCTGTTCCGCCTTGGCCACGAGATTGCGCTGTCCGATGCACTGCCGATGCTGGAGAACCTCGGCCTGCGCATCAACAGCGAACATCCCTACCGGCTCGACCTCGACGACAGCTGCGTGATCATCCAGGACTTCGAAGTCGAACCGCTCTCGGGCGAAGTGGATGTGGCCGCCGCACGCACCCGCTTCGAGCACGCCTTCGACGCCGTTTGGCGGGGCGAGGCGGAAAGCGATGGCTTCAACCGCCTGGTGCTGGCCGCCGGGCTGGACTGGCGGCAAGTGGCGATGCTGCGCGGTTACTGCAAGTACCTGCAGCAGACTGGCGTCACGTTCTCGCAGGCGTACATGGAAGAAACCCTCGAACGCTACCCGCTGATCGCCCGCCTGCTGGTGGAGTTGTTTGAAGCGCGCTTCGAGCCGGGTCGCGATGAGCACGCGGATCGCAGTACCTGTGAAGCCCTGCGCGATTCGCTCACCGCGGTCGTGCCGGAAGCCGAGCGCGGGCCGCTTGCGACCATCCTGGAAGAGATGGGCGCCGATCGGGCGCTGGATCGCGAGGCCCAGATCGATGCCTGCGGCGACGCGCTGGCGATCACCCTGGAATCGGTCTCCAGTCTCGACGAGGACCGCATCCTGCGTGCATTCATGACCGTCATTGGCGCCACCCTGCGCACCAGTTTCTTCCAGCGCAAGGGTGACAACGGCACGCACAAGGATTACATCAGTTTCAAGTTCGACCCCGCGCAGCTGCTTGACCTGCCCAAGCCGCGCCCCTATCGCGAAATCTTCGTGTATTCCCCATCTGTGGAGGGCGTGCACCTGCGCTTCGGCCCGGTCGCGCGTGGTGGGCTGCGCTGGTCGGATCGCCGCGAGGATTTCCGCACCGAAGTGCTGGGCCTGGTCAAGGCGCAGATGGTCAAGAACACGGTGATCGTCCCGGTCGGGTCGAAGGGCGGTTTCTTCGTCAAGCGTCCACCGGCAACAAACAAGAGCGGCGGCGTTGATCG
>JBKJMY010000225.1:0-3388 GCA_046596115.1 Arenimonas sp. | reverse complement strand
TGGCCCCGGCCACATCTGCCCCGCTTGCCGCCTCGATCCACACCAGGACGGGCGAGGAGTTGACCTCCAGGACCAGGGGCCCCCTGCGCGAGCGCAGCAGGTCGACGCCCGCCACCTCCAGCCCCATCACGCGCGCGGCGCGCAGCGCGGCGTCGGTCTCGGCCTTGGTCAGGCGCACGCGGCTGGCCTTGCCACCGCGATGCAGATTGGAACGGAACTCTCCCGGCTCGGCCTGGCGACGCATCGCCGCCACCACGTTGTCGCCAACCACGAAGCAACGCAGGTCGGCGCCCTTCGCTTCGCCGATGAACTCCTGGACGATGAAGTTGGCGTACAGGCCGCGGAACGCTTCGATCACGCTGCGCGACGCCGACAGATGTTCGGCCAACACCACGCCATTGCCCTGCGACCCTTCGATCAGCTTGATCACGTGCGGCGGTTTGCCGAGCAGACCGAGCAGGTCGTCGGTATCGTCGGGGTTGTCACCGAACACGGTCACCGGCAAGTCGATGCCCTGGCCGGCAAGCATCTGGTGCGCGCGCAGCTTGTCGCGCGAACGCAGGATCGCGTCGGAACTGTTGGCCACATAGGCGCCCATCAACTCGAACTGGCGCAGGACCGCGGTGCCATACCGGGTCACCGAGGCGCCAATGCGCGGGATCACTGCATCGATGCCGACGATTGGTTTGCCCTTGTAGCGCAGCTCGAATTGCCCGGGCGCGATCTTCATGTAGCAGCGCAGCGGGTCGAGCACGCGCACGGTGTGCCCGCGCTCGCGCGCTGCCGCCACCAGGCGCTGGGTGGAATACAGCTTGGTGTTGCGGGACAGGATGACGATTTTCATGAGGGGTACGTCACTTGCGCAGGATCCACAGATGGGTTGGCAGTGTCCATCCCGCAAGCCGGGCCAGCGGTCCGGGCAGCAGGACCGCGAGCAAGCCCTGCAGCCAGCGCGGCCCGAGACCATAACGGTGGCAGCCACGCAGCACCTCACCGGTGACGTCGCGGGCCGACCCGAACGGCGCAAACAAGGCGCGCAGTCGCCAGGGCGGGAGGAACCGCTCGTCATAATGGCGGCCCCGTCCTGTCGCGCGCAGGTAACGGTCAGCCCATCCCTGCGGCAACCAGGACAGCAGCGGCAAGCGATAGTGCGGCTCGATCAGTTGCAGGCGATGGCCTCCGGCGAAATAGCAGGCGCCGCCGGGACGTAGCACGCGGGCAATCTCGCGCAGCAGCGTCGGCGCGTCGGTCACATGTTCATAGACATGGTTGCAGACGACAATATCCACGCAGCCATCTTCGAATGGCAATCGCGTTCCCGACGCCAGCACCAGGTCGAGCCGACCGGCGACGTCGGGATCGGCGCACGCCGTCGCCAATGCCGCCGCGTCCACGTCCATGCCGATCGCCCAGCCGACCCGCTCGGCGAGCGCCGACGCGATCACGCCGTGGCCGGCACCGACGTCGAGCAACGTCGCCTGCTCAAGCCGGACACCGGAAAAATCCTCCAGCACCGCCAGGATGCGCGCCGCGCGCCGAAGCCGGCCGGCGCGATCACGTAGCCGATACGCAGCCGGGAAATCGTTGTCTGCGCCTTGGCCGACCGGTCTCACCTGGCCTCCCGTTGCACGATCCAAAGTCCGACCGAGACCGCTGCAAATTCAGCGGCGGTCATGCACACGCGCGCGGCGATGGCCAGCAAAGCGGCCGGCCCGGCAGGCAACCATGCGGCGAGATACCAGGCCAGCGCGGCTTCGCGCACGCCGATGCCGGCTGGGACCACGAATGCCGCCACGCCGGCGACACCGGCGAAACACAGGGCGGCGATCGATGCCAGCAATCCCGGCGCCTGGCCTGGCGCGAGCGCACGCGCAAGTAACCAGACCGAGAGACCAAGCGACATATAGCCGACCATCTGCAGTCCCCAGGCAGCAAGCATCCGCGCCTGGGTCGGTGCGGCGGCGGGCGACTGCGCGGGCATCAGGCGTTGCAGTAGTTTTCCCAGCGGGCGGCTGGCCGCCGGCAGCGCAGCGGCCGCGAGCACCAGTGCCGCCAGCAGGATCGGCCACAGCAAGGCCCGCGGCCCGGTGCCGGTCGTCGCAAGATGCAGCGCGACCCAGGCGCAGGCCGCGCTCAGGCTCAACAGCAGTTCGCGCAACATCGCCGGCGCAATCCGCGCGCCACCCCGCGTTCGATAGCTGCCCAGGCGTAGCGCCGCCTGGAAGATTTTTCCCGGCACGTACTTGCCTGCCAGCGACACGCTCCAGCGCGCGACATCCAGGCGCCAGCCCGCAGCCGAATCCATGGGAAGCAGGGCGTGCCAAGCGCTGGCGAACAGCAGTTGCGCCACGCAGGACGCGGCGAGCGCGGCGGCGATCAGCGGCCAGGACAGGGTCGCCCAGTCGACCACCAACTGCTGGCGGTATTGCACCAGGCGCCACAGCACCAGCGCGAGCAGTGCCACGCCCAGGACAGATCCCAGCCAGCGCCAGCGCCGGTCAGGCATGCGACTTGCTCCCGATGCGACCGGCAGCGACCGAATCAGATAGTGCGGCGTAAGTCGCGATGATCGCGGGCCAGCCAAACCGGGCGGCGACGACGCCGCGTGCGGAGGCGCCCAGCGCACGCAGCCGCCCGCGATCAGCGCACAGCGCATCAAGCGCCGACGCCCAGGCCAGCGGGTCGGCCGAGGCGATGCGGTCGCCGTTTTCACCCTGGAGGATGGCGTCGCGCAAACCTTCAATGTCCGCCGCAAGCACCCAAGTCGAACTGGCGCCTGCTTCAAGCGCGACCAGGCCAAATCCCTCGGCGTCGCCGGGGATGTCGAGATTGGGCATCAGCAACAGGTCCGCGTCGGCGAGCAGGCGGCGCTTACTGGACTCGTCCACCTCTCCGAGCACGTCAACCCGGCCGCGCAGGCCGGCGGACATCGAGAGTTTCGCGATGCGCTCACGCAGTGGACCATCGCCGGCGATCTGCAGCCGGGCGCCCGGATGGCCGGCAAGCCATTGCGGCGCCACCGATTCGAGCAACCAGGCCACGCCTTTGCGTTCCACCAGTCGCCCCAGGCACAGCAGCCTCGGCCCGTCGCCATGATCGTCGGCTGTGGGATGCGCGGCGCGCAGCGGGAATTCAGCGACGTCGGCTGCGGCGCGCGGCGGAAATTCAGCGACGTCGGCTGCGGCGCGCGGCGGGAACTCAGCCACGTCGGCTGCGGCGCGCGCCGGAAAGTCAGCAATGTCGATCCCGACCGGAATCACCGGCGCGTCGCCCGCGGCAACACCGCGGGCCAGCACCAGCGATTGCACATGCCCACTGATGCAGGCGTAGGCGCGCATGCGACCCCAGAAGAAAATATCCAGATAGGCCTGGTACCAGCGCGCCGGAT
>JBKJMY010000221.1:0-10656 GCA_046596115.1 Arenimonas sp. | reverse complement strand
CAGGTTCACGTACAGGCGCGAGAACAGGCCGTGTTGCTGCTCCAGCGCGGTGGACAGCGGCGCGCCACCGCGAACCGCCTCGCGGATGCGCTCGATCACCTTGCGCGCTTCGATTGTCTCGGGCAGTTCGAGCAGGATGCCGAGCGCGCGATCCAGAGGTTGCCCGGCGCCGAGCAAGGTCGCCAGTTGCTGGGTGAATTGCAGGATCTGTTCGTTGCCCAGGGTCTTGCGTTGGCCGAGCTTGGCAAAGCTGAAGCCTTCGCCGCCCTCCTCCGCGCGCCGTGCTTCAACCGGCAGATAGCCCTGGTCCTGCAGCTTGACGATCACTTCGTCCGCGCTGCCCGCTTCCATCTGGCCGTCGAGTGCTTCGCCAGCGGCGCTGAGCGCCTTGTAGCGGAACAGCGCCATTGCGTCAGGCTTCCTGGGTAACGCGCAGGACTTCCTCGAGGGTGGTGATGCCCTGCATCGCCTTCACCAGGCCGTCCTCGTACATGGTGCGCATGCCGGCGGCGCGCGCGGCGTCCTCGAGCTCGGCCATGCCCGCATGCTGCATCACCAGGCGGCGCAGCGTGTCGTTCATCACCAGGAATTCCATGATCGTGCCGCGCCCGAGGTAGCCGGTCAGCGACAGCGGCGACGGCTTTGGCCGCCACAGGTGGATGGTTCCCTCGGGCTGGAACCGGCGCAGCCCGAATTCCTCGATGACTTCCGGCGGGGCTTCGTAGCGCTCGGCATGGGTCGGCTCCAGCCGGCGCACCAGGCGCTGCGCGAGGATGCCGTTGATGGTGGACGTGAGCAGGTAATCCTCCACGCCCATGTCCATCAGGCGGGTGATGCCGCCGGCGGAATTGTTGGTGTGCAGCGTCGAAAGCACCAAGTGCCCGGTGAGCGCGGACTGGATGGCGATGCGCGAGGTTTCGACGTCGCGCATTTCTCCGATCATGATGATGTCCGGGTCTTGTCGGACGATACTGCGCAGCGCATGCGCGAAGTCCAATCCAATCTGCGGCTTGACCTGGATCTGGTTGATGCCCTCGATCTGGTATTCGACCGGGTCCTCGACCGTGATGATCTTGACGTCGGGCGTGTTGAGCTGGCTCAGCGCCGCGTACAGCGTGGTGGTCTTGCCCGAACCGGTCGGGCCGGTGACCAGCAGGATGCCGTGCGGTTGCTCGAGCACGTCCATGAAACTTTGCAGGAATTCGTCGGTAAAGCCGAGCGCGCGGAAATCCAGCACCACCGACTCGCGATCGAGCAGGCGCATGACCACGCTCTCGCCATGCGCGGTCGGTACCGAACTCACGCGCAGGTCCAACTCCTTGCCCTGCACCCGGACCATGATCCGGCCATCCTGCGGCAGGCGGCGCTCGGCGATGTTGAGCTTGGCCATGATCTTGATGCGCGAGATCACCGCGGCGGTGAGGTTGGCCGGGGGCGATTCCGCCTCTTCCAGCACGCCGTCCACGCGGTAGCGCACCTTGAGCCGATTCTCGAATGGTTCGATATGGATGTCCGAGGCACGCAGTTCCACTGCGCGCTGGATCACCAGGTTCACCAGTCGGATGACGGGAGCTTCGGAGGCAAGGTCGCGCAGGTGTTCGACGTCGTCTTCGTCGCCGGCGGTTTCATCGCCAATGTTTTCGACAATCGTGCCCATGGCGCTGCGGCCCTGGCCGTAATAGCGCTCGATCAGATCGGCGATTTCCGAACGCAGCCCGACTTTCACCCGGATCGCGCGGCCAGTCGCGAGCTGTACGGCTTCGGCGGCATAGCGGTCCTGCGGATCGGCAACCAGCAGGTCCAGGCCGAACGGATCCTCGCCAACCGGAACGACCGCTTGCTGCTTGAGGAAGCGCAGGGTCAGCGGCAAGTTTTCGGGCGGCGACTCCGGGCAATCCTTGGACGACAGCAAGGGCAGGTCCAGCACCTCGCTCGCCGCCTCGGCCATGTCCCGTTCCGACACCAGGCCGAGCCGCACCAGCAGGCCGCCCAGGGAACCGCCGGCATCGGCTTGCAGGCGCTGGGCCCGTGCCAGGTCAACGTCCTTCAGGCGGCCGCGCGCAAGTAGGGTCTCGGCAATGCGCTGGTCGGCATCGGCGGCGGCGTTCGGGCTGGCAACAGCGTTCATGCGTGGGTCCGGGGCGGGTCTGGCGCGGGTCTGCCCAACTTTAGCAGTTTGGCCCGGGGCGTCGCGTCGGTTAACCTGCGGCCGCGTTCAGTCGACCCAGGCGCGGGCGTTGCGGAACAGCTGCATCCAGGGCGAGTCCTCGCCCCAGTCGGCGGGATGCCAGCTCAGCTGCACGCTGCGATGGCCACGCTCGGGATGCGGCATCAGCAAGGTACTGCGGCCATCTGAGGTGGTAAGGCCGGCGATGCCCTGCGGCGAGCCGTTGGGATTGGCCGGGTACTGCGTGGCGACCTGGCCGTGTCCGTCAACGAAGCGCAGCGAGACGGCGGCGGCATCGATATCGCCTGGCGCGTCGAATTGCGCGCGGCCTTCGCCATGCGAGACCACGATCGGGATCCTCGACCCGGCCATGCCGGCGAAGAACAGCGACGGCGACTCGACCACCTCGACCAGGCTGAGACGGCCCTCGAATTGCTCGCTGCGATTGCGCAGGAAGCGCGGCCAGTGCGACGCACCGGGAATCAGCCCCTTCAATTGCGCGAGCATCTGGCAGCCATTGCACACGCCCAGGCTGAAGCTGTCGTCGCGGGCGAAATATTCCACGAACTGCGCGCGCAGCCCTTCGTGCTCGAGGATCGAAGTGGCCCAACCGCGCCCGGCGCCGAGCACATCGCCGTAACTGAAGCCCCCGCAGGCGGCCAGGCCGCGGAAGCCATCCAGGCGCACGCGACCGGACAGCAGGTCGCTCATATGCACGTCCACCGCCGCGAAGCCCGCCTTGTCGAAGGCCGCAGCCATTTCGGCCTGGCTGTTGACGCCCTGCTCGCGCAGGATCGCGACCCGCGGCCGCGCACCGCCGATGCCGGCGCGTCGCGCAGGGCCGGCCGGCGAAATGTCGATCACACCGGCGTCCGTTTTCAGTGTCGTCGGCGTGGCGTCGAAAGTCAGCAGCGGGCGCAGTCCGGGCGCGTCGAAATCGCGGGCAAGCGCGCGCTCTTCGTCGGCGCACTCGGGGTTGTCGCGCAAGCGCTGCATGGCATGGGTCACTGACCACCAGGCGTCGAACAATTCCTGCCAGCGCCACTCCACCAGCGTCTCGCGATCCTGCGCCACGCGTACCGTCGCGGTTGCGACCGGGCGGCCGATGCGCTGTGCGCAATGGGTCAGGTCGTGACGGTTGACCAGGTCGGCGAAGGCCGCGCGATCGGACGCAGCAATCTGGACGATCGCACCGAGCTCTTCGTTGAACAGCGAGGCGAATGCGTTATCACCCCAACCATCCAGGTTGAGGTCCAGGCCCATGCGCGAGGCGAAGGCCATCTCGCACAATGCGGCGAAGGCACCGCCGTCGGACCGGTCGTGGTAGGCCAGCAGCAGCTCATCGGCCCGCGCGGCCTGCACCAGGTCGAACAGGCTGCGCAGGCGCTGCGGCTCGTCCAGGTCGGGGCAGGTGCCACCGAAGGCATCGTGGCACTGCGCCAGCACACTGCCGCCCAGCCGCTTTTGACCGGCGCCCAGGCCGATCAACCACAGTTCGGTGTCCAGGTTCCGGTCGAGTACGGGCGTGAGTTGGGTGCGCACATCGGCGACGCGGGCAAACGCGGTGATGATCAGGGAGACCGGCGATACCGATGCCTGCGTGACCCCGTCCACCGTGTATTGCGCCTGCATGGACAGCGAGTCCTTGCCGACCGGGATGGCGATGTCGAGCTCTGGACACAACTCCATGCCGACCGCATGCACCGCTTCGTACAGCAGGGCGTCTTCGCCGGGACGCGACGCGGCGGCCATCCAGTTCGCCGACAGCTTCACTTCCGACAGCGACGCGACCGGCGCGGCGGCCAGATTGGTGATCGCCTCGCCGACCGCCATGCGTGCCGAAGCGGCGGCATCGAGCAACGCCAGCGGCGTGCGCTCGCCGATCGCCATCGCTTCGCCGGCAACACCGTGGAAGTCGGTCAGGCTGATCGCGCAGTCGGCGAGCGGCAGCTGCCAGGGGCCGACCATCTGGTCGCGCGCGCACAGCCCGCCAACGGTGCGGTCGCCGATGGTGACCAGGAAATTCTTCGCGGCCACGGTCGGATGCGCGAGCACGCGCAGGCCCGCGGCGTGCAGGTCCAGTGTCGAGGTGTCGAGCCACGGCCAGCGCTGCGGCGCCGGCGTGGCGGCATCGCGTTGGATCCTGGGCGTCTTGCCGAACAACAGGTCCATCGGCATGTCGATGACCGGCGCGCCGGGCGCGTCGCCATTGGCGCCGGGAGCAACCAGCAGGCGCGCTTCGGCCGTCGCGCGGCCGACCACGGCCACCGGGCAGCGTTCGCGTGCGCAGATGTCCTGGAAGCGCGCCAGGTCACTCGCGGCAACGCCAAGCACATAGCGTTCCTGGGATTCGTTGCACCACAGCTGCATCGGTGACAGCGAGGGATCCACGCGCGGGATCGCATCCAGGTCGATCAAGCCGCCAACACCCGAATCGTGCAGCAGTTCGGGGATCGCATTGGACAGGCCGCCAGCACCGACGTCGTGCATGAAGCGGATCGGATTGGCATCGCCCAGGGCCACGCAGGTATCAATGACTTCCTGGCAGCGGCGCTCCATCTCCGGGTTGTCGCGCTGCACTGACGCATAGTCGAGCGCTTCGGAACTTTGCCCCGACGCCAGCGACGACGCCGCGCCGCCGCCGAGGCCGATCAGCATCGCCGGCCCGCCGAGCACAATCACCGCATCGCCTGGACGCAGCGGCAATTTGCTCACCTGGCCGC
Source organism: Arenimonas sp. (assembly GCA_046596115.1). GTDB lineage: Bacteria > Pseudomonadota > Gammaproteobacteria > Xanthomonadales > Xanthomonadaceae > Arenimonas. Next base: position 5,766 of record JBKJMY010000221.1, on the reverse strand, counting down.
GATCAATCGCGCCAAGGCCGCCGGCCAGCATGATCGGCTTGTCGTAGGCACGCACGACGCCGGGTTCGCTGGTCGCCAGCTCGAAACTGCGGAAATAGCCGGCCAGGGCCGGGCGTCCGAATTCGTTGTTGAACGCCGCGCCACCAAGCGGACCCTCGAGCATGATCTCCAGCGCGCAGGCCATGCGCGGATTGAGCACGCGCGGCGCTTCCCAGGGTTGCGCCATGCCGGGGATGCGCAGGTGCGACACCGAGAATCCGGTCAGGCCGATCTTCGGTTTGCCGCCGCGTCCGGTCGCACCTTCGTCGCGGATTTCGCCACCGGCGCCGGTGCTGGCGCCCGGGAACGGCGAGATCGCGGTCGGATGGTTGTGCGTTTCGACCTTGATGCAGAACGCGCTGGGCGCCTCGGGCTCGGCGCGGTATTCATGCGAGACCGGGTCGGCGCGGAAACGCCGGCCAGGGAAGCCCTCGACCACCGCCGCGTTGTCCTTGTAGGCGCTGAGCGTGAGCTGCGGCGCTTCGGCGTGCGTGTTGCGGATCATGCCGAACAGCGACAGCGCCTTGGGCTCGCCATCGATGCGCCAGTCGGCGTTGAAGATCTTATGCCGGCAGTGCTCGGAGTTGGCCTGCGCAAACATCATCAACTCGGCATCGGACGGCACCCGGTCGAGGTCGCCGTAGCGCTGGATGAGGTAATCGAGCTCATCGCGCGACAGCGCCAGGCCAAGCCGGGCATTGGCTTGGTCGAGTGCGTGCAGGGGAATGCGCTCGAGCGGACCCGGCGCGGGCACGGCGAACAGACCGGCGGCGGCATCGGTGCTGTCCAGCAGGGACTGGGTCATCGGATCGTGCAGGTCGCGCGCCAGTGCGCGCCATCGGCTGTCGTCCTCGGCAGGCAGGCCCGCCAGGTCGATGCGCGTGCCGCGCTCCACACGCGCGATGGCGTGGCCGGCACCGCGCAGGATTTCAGTGGCCTTGCTCGCCCACGGCGACACCGTACCCAGGCGTGGCGTCACGAAGCGGGACTGTGCGCCCGGCACCAGGACGGCGCGGTCGGGCCCGGCTTCGAGGATGCGGGCGATGGCCGCCAAGTCGAGCGACGCGCCAGGCTCGGCATCGAGGAAATAGACGTGCCAGGCGCCGGTGAGTTGCAGGGCGGGAAGCGTCTGGCGAAGGCGCGACTGCAGGCGCTCGCTGCGGAACGGCGACAGGGCAGGCAGGCCCTCGAGGACGATCATGTCCGCGTCAAATCCGTGGAATCGGGCGCGTATTCTAAACCAAAGGTCCGCCGGCATCGCCGACGGGCCTTCGAAATGCCGCAGTCGGCGAAATTACTGTGCGGCGACCGGCTTTCCCGACTGCTTGACCAGGCGCGCAAGCATCTGGTCCGGCGGCAGGTAGCCGCCCAACTGGGTGCCGTCCGGCGCATACACGGCCGGCGTGCCGTCCACACCGACGCGGCGCCCGAGCTCGTAGTCGGCGCTGACCGGGTTGGCACAGGTCTTCTTCGGCACCGGCTTGTCCAGCTTGGCGTCGGTCAGGGCCTGGCGGCGGTCGGTGGCGCACCACACGTTCACGGCCTTGGTGTAGGACTCCGAATTCAGCCCGGCGCGCGGGAAAAACAGGTATTCCACCGAAATGCCGGCCTTGTTGTAGTCGGCAATCTGGGTATGCATCTTCCGGCAGTAGCCGCAGTCGATGTCGGTGAACACCGTGACCCGGTATTTCGGATTGGCCGGTGAAAAAACGATTCGGCGCTCGCGCGGGACCGCGTCGAGCACGCCCCGGCGGATGACCGCCTCGCTGGCCTGGGTCAGGTTTTCACGGGTGCCCAGGTCAATGATCGAGCCTTGGAGCAGGTACTTGCCGTCATTGCTGACGTAAACGACCTGGCCGCCGATGGCAACTTCCTTGTACCCGGCAATGAGCGAGGGCTTGATGCTGTCGATGGCGGTGTTGGGCACGGCCTTGGTGATCGCCGCGCGGATCGGGGCATCGGCACCGGTGGCGGCTGCACCGGCAGTGGCAGGCTGTGCGGCGGCCTTGCCGGCGGGCGCGGCAGACTGCGCGCAGGCGGCGGCCACGGCCAGGCTGAGGCCGATCGTGGTGGCGAGAACGAGGTGACGGTTCATTGGGATCCTTGCGGCGGGGCTTGCGATTCCGACCCGGAGGGGACGGGAAAGTTCGAATAGTCTGCCACGGACCGTCCGCCGGCTGCCGCCGTCCGTCCCCGGTACCTGGGCCGTCGGTCCCCTTTATTGCCCGCGCGGGCCGGCCTCTGCCATGCTCGGCGGGTCGTCATCAGGGGGGAACCTGACGTGTCCAGACACCTAATCGCACTCGCCGCCGCCGCACTACTCGCGGCTTGCCAGCCCCAGTCCCCCGCCGTGGCTACCGCCCCGGCAGGCCCCGGTCCGGCCGGCACTCCCGCCGTGGTGCAAACACCGAGCGGGCCGCCGGCAGCGTATTTCGACAACACCGGGCGCAGCGATGTCCTGTCCGGCGGCGTTCGGATGATCCAGATCAGCACACCCAAGGGCAAATTCCACGTCTGGACCAAGCGCGTGGGCAACAACCCGACCATCAAGGTGCTGCTGTTGCATGGCGGCCCAGGCGCCAGTCATGAAATTTTCGAAGCCTTCGACAGCTTTTTCCCGGGTGCAGGCATCGAGTACTACTACTACGACCAACTCGGCTCGGCGTTCAGCGACCAACCGCACGATCCCTCGCTCTGGGACCTGGACCGGTTCGTGGACGAAGTCGAGCAGGTGCGCACCGCGCTCAAGCTTGGGCCGGACAATTTCTACCTGTACGGACAGAGCTGGGGCGGCCTGCTGGCGATCGAGTACGCGCTCAAGCACCAGGACAAACTCAAGGGACTGATCGTCTCGAACATGATGTCGTCCATCCCGGCGTACAACAAATACGCGCATGACGTGCTGATGCCGGCGATGGATCCGACGGCGCTCAAGGAGATCCTGGCGCTGGAGGCGCGCAAGGATTACAACAATCCGCGCTACGAGCAGTTGCTGATCGACCATTTCTACAATGAGCACTTCCTGCGCATGCCGCAGGCGCAATGGCCAAACCCCGTGGTGCGCGGTTTTGGCGCACTCAACAAGGAGGTCTATATCCCGATGCAGGGGCCGAGCGAAATGGGCGCCAGCGGCACGCTCGAACATTGGGACCGCAGCCAGGACCTCAAGCGGATCACGGTGCCGACACTGGTGATCGGCGCGACCCACGACACGATGGACCCGAAGCACATGGCGTGGATGGCTACCCAGTTCCCGCACGGACATTTCCTGCTCTGCCCCAACGGCAGCCACTTGGCGGAGTACGACGACCAGCAGGTCTACATGGCCGGGTTGATCAAGTTCCTGCACGACACCGATGCGGGCAAGCCATGAGCCGACGCGGCCTGTTGTCGGGTGCCCTGTTCGATTTCGAGCGTCGCAACCACGCCGTGTTGTCGACGCCGGCGTTCATCGCCCGGCTCTGGCACAACTTTGCCCTGGCCATGGTGCTGATCGGTGGTTCACTGCTGGTCGGGATGGCGGGTTACCGGTGGTTCGAACATCTTGGCTGGACCGACAGCTTCCTCAACGCGTCGATGCTGCTGTCGGGCATGGGGCCACTGTGGTCGCCACGCTCCGAGGGCGGAAAGCTGTTCGCCGGGTTTTACGCGCTTTATTCCGGCCTGGCGGTACTCGCGATCGCCAGCCTGATGCTGGCGCCGCTGGCACACCGGCTGCTGCACCATTTCCACGCCGAGGACGACGCGTCCAACGGCGAGCCCGCCGACCTTGATCCGGACACTCCGGCATCACACTCCAAACCGGGGAAATCCAATGCAAAGCGCTGAAGCCACGACGCCGCCACTGGCCTTGGTAACCGATGAGGTTTCCGCGAAGCCACCGCTGTGGGTGAGCATCCTGCGCAATCCAATCATCCGGATCGTGCTGTTTGCTGCCATGGCCTTCGGCATCGGCTGGGTCGTTCGCCATGCCTGGCCGCTGCCTGCAACCGGCCCGGCGGCAGCGCTCAAACTGGGCGCAGGCGAGCAGCTTCTGCGAACCGTCCGCAACCTGATTCCATACGTGGGCGCCTATTGGATCCTGGTCCGGCTGATCGAGCGCCGAAGCGTTTCCGAGTTGAACGTGCGTCGCCTGCTGCCGGACGCGTTCAAGGGCTGGCTGCTCGGTACGGCGATCCTGCTCACCACCGCTGCCGTCATGGCCGCGATCGGCGTTCTGAAAGTCGAAGTGGCTGCCGTGCCGGCCGACTTGCTCGGCCCCTTGCTGGTGCTGGGCATCGTGCCCGGCATCGGCGAGGAAATCTTCTCGCGCGGCATCCTGTTCCGCGTCGTCGAGGATGGAATGGGAAGCTGGATCGCGCTGCTGCTTTCTTCGGCGTTCTTCGGCGCCGCGCACCTGGGTAATCCGGGCGCCACCTGGGTGACCTCGCTGTTCATCGCAATCGAAGCCGGCGTGCTGCTCGGGATGGCCTATGCCTGGACCCGGTCACTGTGGTTCTGCATGGGACTGCATGCCGCCTGGAATTTCACCCAGGGAGGCCTGCTGGGCATTCGAGTCTCCGGATTCGAGGTGAATGGCCTGCTCAAGTCCACGCCGCAGGGCACGGAGTTGCTGAGCGGCGGCAGTTTCGGTGCCGAAGGCTCGCTGGTCACGGTGGTCCTGTGCCTGGTCATCGGCATCTGGTTCGCACGCCGGGCGGTGGCAGGCGGACGCATCGTGCGGCCATTCTGGTGGCGCGCGCGCAGCTGGCCTGCGTCGCTCGCCGGCGTCGAAGAAGCGCGCGTCGCCGCGCTGCACGACCCGGCCGCCGCGACCTCGCAGTCATCCAGCAGCGTGGTTTAGAGCGCAGACTCGATGCGACGCGGGCGCTAATGACGCTCGGCACAATGGAGCGCCTGATGCACGAACACCACGACTGGGGCGAGGAAATCTGGAACGCGCTCAGCCACGGCGTGGGTTTCCTGGTGAGCGTCGCCGCCAGCGCGGTCCTGCTGACCCTGGTGGCAATGCGCAGCGACGGCCGCGCGCTTGCCGCCACCATCGTGTTCTGCGTGTCACTGATTTCCGTGTACGCGGCCTCGACGCTGTATCACTCGATCCCGCACCTGGCGACCAAACGCCGGATGAAGGTGGTCGATCACTGCGCGATCTTCCTGCTGATTGCCGGCACCTATACGCCGTTCACGCTGATCGCGCTGGAGGGCAGCACCGGCTGGTGGCTGTTTGGCGCGGCATGGACGCTGGCGGCAATCGGGATCAGCCTGAAGCTGTTCCACACCGGGCGCTTCAAGGGTGCGTCCACCATCGCCTACCTGGCCATGGGCTGGCTGGCGGTGTTGGCGATCAAGCCCTTCCTGCACCGCGTGCCGACTGCGACGCTGCTTTGGCTGCTGGCCGGGGGGCTTGCCTATACCTTCGGTACCGCGTTCTACATGAGCCATCGGCGGCATGCGCATGCGATCTGGCACGGTTTCGTCATCGCTGGAAGCGCCTGTCATTTCGTGGCGGTGTCGATGCAGGTGCTCGGCTATGTGGGCCCCACGCTGCTGTAGCTGTCGCACCGCGCTGCGGCTACGTATGAACTGGCGCGCGCCGCGATCACGGCACCGCTCCGTCGCTTCGTATGAACTGGCGCGCGCGCGATCGCACGGGGGGTCCTGCCCGCCCACTCAGACGTCCATGTCTGGGTGGGCTAGTCGGCCATCCATGGCCTTTGGCAGGACCCC
>JBKJMY010000215.1:0-9535 GCA_046596115.1 Arenimonas sp. | reverse complement strand
ACGCAGCTCGGATACTTCCAGGTGATGGCGCTGCGGGTCTCGACCTGGGGCCAGGTCACCTTGCTGCGCGCGCCACGGCACTCGCCGCGCTTGGTCACGAAGTTGTAGATGCCGCCGACGCCGTTCTCGTCGCCCGGGTACCAGTTCTGCACGGTGGAGTACTTGATCTCGGCGTCATCGAGCGCAACCAGCTCGACCACCGCCGCGTGCAGCTGGTTCTCGTCGCGCATCGGCGCCGTGCAGCCTTCCAGGTAGGAGACGTGGCCGCGCTCCTCGCAGATGATCAGGGTCCGCTCGAACTGACCGGTATCGCGCGCGTTGATGCGGAAGTAGGTGCTCAGTTCCATCGGACAGCGCACGCCCTTGGGGATAAACACGAAACTGCCGTCTGAGAACACGGCGGAATTCAGCGCGGCGAAGTAGTTGTCGCCCGGCGGAACCACGCTGCCGAGGTACTGCTGGACCAGCGCAGGATGCTCCTGCACCGCCTCGGAGAACGAGCAGAAGATGACGCCCTTTTCGGCCAGTTCCTTCTTGAACGTGGTGCCAACCGAGACCGAATCGAACACGGCATCGACGGCCACGCCGGCCAGGCGCGCGCGCTCATGCAGCGGCACGCCGAGCTTTTCGTAAGTTTCAAGCAGCTTTGGATCCACCTCGTCGAGCGAGGCGTACTTGGCTTTGGGCGCGGCGAAGTAGCGGATCGCCTGCAGGTCGATTGGCGCGATCTTGAGCTTGGCCCAATTGGGCATCGGCATCGTGAGCCAATGCCGATAGGCCTCCAGCCGCCACGCGGTCAGCCACTCCGGCTCGCCCTTGCGCGCAGAAATCCAGCGCACCACGCCTTCGTCCAGTCCGGGCGGCAGGCTGTCGCTCTCGATGTCGGTGACGAATCCGGCGTCGTAGCTGCGCGCGAGGACGCGTTCGATTTCGATATTTTCGCTTGCCATGGTCCTACTCCGCCGCTAATCGCGCCGGGATGCCGCGGCGCGTGGGACGCACCGGCGGCGCCGGCGCACGCATCTGGGCCAGGCTGATGGCGCCGAGCGCCTCGGCGACGACCTGGTTGATATGCCGCCAGTTTCCGCGTACACCGCAATGCGATTCGAGCTCGCAGGCACTGTGTTCACCCGAGCACTCGGTGACGCCCAATGGGCCTTCTATGGCTTCGACAATCTCGATCAGGCGGATGGCTTCGGCCGGTCGCGCCAGACGGTAGCCGCCGTTGCTGCCGCGGAACGACTCGACCAGGCCGGCATGCGCCAGCGGCTTGAGCACCTTGCTGACCGTCGGCAGCTCCAGCCGAGCGCGCTCAGCCAGGCCGGCGGCGCTCAGCATCAGCTCCGGTCCGTCCGCGAGGGCGGTCAGCACGAGGGTGGCGTAGTCGGTGAGTTTGGTGACGCGGAGCATGGGGCGGGGCCGGTCGGATGAATCAGTACCGAAATTGTACTGTATCTCGGCGAGTCGCTCAATGGCAGGACGCCGCCTGCCTGCTGGCCCGGACGCAGCCTCGGCCTGCGGCCTGGGCGGAGGAGGCGCCGGGCGCGGCCTGCCGCACGCGCCCGAATTGTCGGAAGGCGGGGAAATGCGACAATACCTCTCCCTTATACAGTCGGCCCCCATGTCCCAACTCATCGCAACGCGCCGCTCCGCGATCCATGGCAATGGCGTGTTCGCCGTCGCACCCATCCGCAAGAGCACCCGGCTGGTCCAGTACAAGGGCAAACTGCGTGCACATCGCGAGGTCGACCGTATCTATGCCGACGAAATCGATACCGGGCATACCTTCCTGTTCACGCTGAACGAAACCTATGTGATCGACGCCAACGTCAATGGCAACGAGTCGCGCTGGATCAACCACAGCTGCGACCCAAACTGCGAAGCCGTGCACGACGAGGACGACGATGGCGACCCGGCGCGCGATGGCGTCTTCATCGAGGCGATCCGCGCGATCAAGCCGGGCGAGGAGCTGACCTACAACTACGGCATCAAGCTCGACGAAGCGCACACCGTGAAGCTGAAGAAGCTCTGGGCCTGCCACTGCGGTTCGCCCAAGTGCACCGGGACGATGCTGCAGCCCAAGCGCGCAGCGAAGGCGAAGCCTTGAGCGGCGCGCTTTCCCCTGAACTGAAGATCGCCGTCGTCGGCCTCGGCTATGTCGGTTTGCCGCTGGCGGTGGAATTCGGCCGGCAGTTCGATACCGTCGGATTCGACATCCGCGCCGAGCGCGTGGATGCGCTGCGTGTCGGGCGTGATACCACGCTGGAAGTCGAGGCGGCCGACCTGGCCTCGGTACCGCGCCTGCGCTACAGCTCGGATCGCGAGGACCTGCGCGCCTGCAACGTCTACATCGTCACCGTGCCGACGCCGATCGACTCGGCCAAGCGGCCGGACCTGGCGCCGCTGGTGCGGGCCAGCGAGACCATCGGCGCCGTGCTTAAGCACGGCGATCTGGTTGTCTACGAATCCACCGTTTATCCGGGCTGCACCGAGGAAATCTGCGTGCCGATCCTCGAGCGCGCCTCGGGCCTGGTGTTCAACCGCGACTTCCACGCCGGCTACAGTCCCGAGCGCATCAACCCGGGTGACAAGCAGCATCGGGTGACCAGCATCCTCAAGGTTACCTCGGGCTCCACGCCGGAGGCTGCCGAAGCGGTCGATGCGCTGTACCGCAGCATCATCACCGCGGGTACGCACAAAGCCAGCAGCATCAAGGTTGCCGAAGCGGCCAAGGTGATCGAGAACACCCAGCGCGATCTCAACATCGCCCTGGTGAACGAACTTGCTCTGATCTTCAACAAGATGGGCATCGACACCCTTGAGGTGCTGCAGGCCGCGGGGACGAAGTGGAATTTCATGCCGTTCCGGCCGGGCCTGGTCGGTGGCCACTGCATCAGCGTGGATCCGTATTACCTCACCCACAAGGCGCAGGAACTTGGCTACCACCCCGAGGTCATCCTCGCCGGCCGCCGCATCAATGATGGCATGGGCGCCTACGTGGCCGACCAGGTCGTGCGGCTGATGGTGCGCAAGGGCATCAATCCGGTCGGCGCGCGGGTCCTGGTGATGGGCCTGGCGTTCAAGGAAAACTGCCCTGACCTGCGCAATACGCGGGTCGTGGACATCGTCAGCGAGTTGCGCGATTACCAGGCCGTCGTGGATGTGCATGATCCGTGGGTGGACGCGGGCGAGGCGATGGATGAATACGGCATTTCCACCATCGATGCGCCGCAGGCCGGCAGCTACGACGCCATCATCGTCGCGGTGGGCCACCGCCAGTTCGCCGAACTCGGCGGCGCCGGGGTCAGGGCGCTATGCAAGCCGGCGTCGGTGGTCTTCGACGTCAAGTACATCCTCCCGCGGGACGCCGTCGACGCCCGCCTCTGATGCAGGAAAACATGAATTGAAGGTCCTGGTCACCGGCACCGCCGGCTTCATCGGCTCCCATGTTGCCATCCGCCTGCTGGAACGCGGCGACGAGGTGGTGGGGCTGGACAACCTGAGCGACTACTACGACGTGAACCTGAAGCGGGCGCGGTTGGCGCGCTTCATGGACCACCCGAACTACGTCCATGTCACCGCCGACCTGGCTGATCGCGCCGCGGTGGAGGAAGTGTTCGCCACGCAGCGTCCGCAGCGGGTGATCAACCTGGCCGCGCAGGCGGGCGTACGCTACGCGGCGGAGAATCCGCACGCGTATGTCAGCAGCAACATCACTGGTTTCCTGCACGTGCTGGAGGGCTGCCGACACCATGGCGTCGAGCACCTGGTGTTCGCATCCACCAGTTCGGTTTATGGTGCGAACACGAAAATGCCGTTCTCCGAAGCCGAGTCCACCGAGCATCCTCTCTCCCTTTACGCGGCCAGCAAAAAGGCCAACGAGGTGATGGCGCACAGCTATGCGCATCTGTACGGCATTGCCTGCACGGGCCTGCGCTTTTTCACCGTCTACGGCCCTTGGGGGCGCCCGGACATGGCGCTGTTCCTGTTCACCCGGGCGATCCTGGCTGGTGAGCCGATCCGCGTGTTCAACCACGGCAAGCACAAGCGCAGCTTCACCTACGTCGACGATATCGTCGAGGGCGTGATCCGGTCGCTGGACACGATTCCCGGCAAGGATCCTGACTGGAACGCAATGGCGCCGGATCCCGGCAGCAGCGGCGTGGCGCCGTACCGGATCTACAACATCGGCAACGAACAGCCGGTCGAATTGTTACGCTATATCGAAGTGCTCGAGCAGTGCCTCGGGCGCGAGGCGGTGATGGAAATGCTGCCGATGCAGGCCGGTGACGTCCCCGATACCGAGGCCGACGTATCGCGCCTTGTCGGTGCCACCGGCTATCGGCCGGAGGTGTTGGTGGAGCAGGGCGTGGCCAACTTCGTCGAATGGTACCTGCAGTACCACGGTATCCAGCGCAGCAGCTAGCCTGCTGCGAAGCGCTGTTTCCGCTCGCCAGTATAAAACCACCAAGGCCGCACCGGCCCCCCATCCATAAACCGCACCGCCGCAATGAACGTGTCGCACAAACACGGATCATGCAGCTCCCCAGTCCGGTCGCAGACCTGCCGATAAAGTTCGTACGGATCCCGCCCCACCAACTGCCCCGGCTCGAACACATCAATCCCGCGCAAGTCGTCCGCCACCGCCGGCCCGATGTTGGGAATGTCCTCGAGCCGCATGGCGGTGGCGGCGTTGCTGGCTTTCCTTGGCATCTCAGTCCTCTTCGTGGTGCGGCTTGTACGCGTCCACCAGTTGCCGCTGCACAGGCCCTGGCACCGGCTCGTAATGGCTGAACTCCAGATCATAGCGACCGCGTCCCGCCGTCGCGCCCTTGAGTTCTGCCGCATAGTCGCGCAATTCCGACAGCGGCACCTGTGCCTTCACCAGCACCTCGCCCTCGCGCACCGAATCGGTGCCATTGATCCGCGCGCGCTTGGCGGCGAGTCCACCTGTGATGTCGCCCATGTGTGATTCCGGCGCGGTGACTGCGAGGTCCACGATCGGCTCGAGCACCTGCGGCCGCGCCTTGAGGATGGCATCGAGGAAGGCTTTCCTGCCGGCGGCGACGAAGGCGACCTCCTTGGAATCGACCGGGTGGAACTTGCCGTCGTACACCGTCACCCGCACGTCCTGCAGCTGGTAACCGGCAATCGCGCCGCCGTGCAACACCTGGCGCACGCCTTTTTCCACTGCAGGCAGGAATTGCCCGGGGATGGTGCCGCCCTTCACCGCATCGACGAACTCGAAACCCGCACCGCGCTCGAGCGGCTCGACGCGCAGGAACACCTCGCCAAACTGCCCGGCGCCACCGGTCTGCTTCTTGTGCCGGTAATGGCCCTCGGCGTGGGCGCTGATGGTCTCGCGATAGGCGATGCGCGGTGGACGCGATGCGACATCCACGCCGTAGCGATCCTTCATCCGCTCGATGATCGTGCGCAGATGCAACTCGCCCAGGCCGCGGACGACGGTTTCGTTGAGCTCGTGGTTGTGCTCGATCACCACGCCCGGGTCTTCCTCGGCCAGCTTGTGCAGGGCAGTGGCCAGCTTCTGTTCCTGTCCACGCGCCGCGGCTTCGATCGCCAGGCCGAACATCGGCTTCGGGAAGGCCAGCGGCTTGAGGTGGATGTTGTCCTCGTCGTGCGAATCGTGCAGCACCGCGTCGAAGTGGATCTCGTCCACTTTGGCCACCGCGGCGATATCGCCGGCCACGGCCTGGTCAACCTCGACATGCTCCTTGCCATGGAGCTTGAACAGGTGCCCGACCTTGAAGGCGCGCTTGCCGTCGTCCACGAACAGCTGGCTGTCCTTGCGCACGGTGCCCTGGAAAATCCGGAAGATGCTCAGCTTGCCGACGAAGGGATCGTTGATGATCTTGAACACGTCCGCAACCACGTGCGCCTGTGGGTCGGCGCTGAGTACCATCGCCCGCGCCTGCTCGCCGTCGCCCTTCATGAATAGTGGCGCATTCCCCTCCAGCGGGCTGGGGAACAGTTTCTCGGCCAAGTCCAGCAATTGCTTCACGCCAGCACCGGTGCGCGCGGACACGAAGCAGATCGGCACCAGGTGGCCTTCGCGCAGGCACTGCTCGAAGGCATCGTGGAGCTCGGGACCGGACAAGCCTGCTTCGCCTTCGTCCAGATAGCGGCCCATCACCGTTTCGTTGACCTCCACCACCTGGTCGATGATGCGTTGGTGCGCGCTGGCGACGTCCTCGACATCGCTCTGTCCGTCGGCCTGGAAGAAACAATCCACCACCGCAGTGCCACCCTTTGCGGGCAGGTTGATCGGCAGGCACTCGGGACCGAACGCCGCACGGAGCTCGCCAATCAGTGCAGCGAGCTTGCCCGGCTCGGCATCCATCTTGTTGACCACCAGCACGCGGCACAGGTTGCGCGCGCGGGCTGCTTCCATCATCCGCCGCGTGCCGTATTCGATGCCGTTGCCGGCGTTGACCACAACGCACACCGTTTCCACCGCCGAGAACGCCGACAGCGTCGGGCCGCGGAAATCGGGAAAGCCGGGCGTATCGATCAGGTTGACGTGGATACCGCCATGGTCGGTCGAGGCGATGGCGGTATTAAGTGAGTGTTGGCGAGCCTTTTCCATCGGGTCGAAGTCCGACACCGTCGTGCCGCGTTCAATGCTGCCTGCCGTCTGGATTGCGCCGCCGGCATGCAGCAGGGCTTCAAATAAGGTGGTCTTGCCGGCGCCTGGGTGGCCCGCGAGGGCTATGTTGCGAATCTGCGCTGTGCTGTAGGACATCGCGACCTCTCCTTGTATTGATCAAGGTGCGCTGATCAAGGTGAGTTGATCAACGGTCAGGGCGTCATGGTCGGCGGCGCGGAAGCGCGGCCTTCGCCTGCCCAGCGGGTCGGCTGGATGCAACGCGCGTCGGTCATGGCGGACGGCCCGAACGGGCCGGGCAGGCCTAGCCTTCCACCGCCGCCGCCCGCGGTCAAGACGAGCATAATGGAGAGTCAAGCACCGACACGGAGAACACCATGGGTTTCAAGCGCTACGCCACTGCACACTGGGAAGGCGACCTCAAGTCTGGCCGCGGGGCCATGAGCACCCCGCAAAGCGGGCTGTTTGCCGAGCAGAAATACTCCTTCAACACCCGCTTCGGCGAGGAAAAGGGCACCAATCCCGAGGAATTGCTGGCCGCCGCGCACGCCGGCTGCTTCAGCATGGCCCTGGGTTTCATCCTCGAAAAGTCGGGCCATCTGGCGACCCGGATCGATACCCGCGCCAACGTCCAGATGGAAACCGATGGCGCCGGGCCGAGCGTGACCGGGGTCCACCTCGACGTGACGGCCACCGTGCCGGGCGTTTCCGCTGAGGAATTTGCCGCCTTTGCCGACGACGCCAAGCAGAATTGCGTCATTTCCCGGGCCCTTGGGGTGCCGGTGACCATGACGGCGGCGCTCCAGTCCTGAGTCTGTCGCATACCTGAACGAGACACAAAAAACCCCCGGCCAGTTCAGGCCGGGGTTAGCGGCGGGTGGGTACCTTTGCCCTGCGCCACTTCGGCGTCAGGAGTACACCCCCATGAAACGTATCGCCGCAACTGCACTTGCCCTGGCCCTTACGGCTGCCGCCGGTAGCGCGGCCTTCGCTGCGCAGGATTCCTACGGCCGCGATTCCCGCTATGACAATCAGTCTGCCTATCAGCAGTATGACAACCGCTACGCGCGCAACTTCAGTGGCACCGACGTGGCGCAGGTGATTCGCGCGGTGCCGATGGCCGATCCGTACGCGTCCTATGATCGCCAGGAGTGCTGGAACGAGCGCACCAATGCGTATGACGACGGCTACTACCGTGACCCGAACGGTCGCCTGTACTACCGTGGCGGCGACAGCAATGTCAACGGCACCGTGGTTGGTGGGCTGGTCGGCGGCGCGCTCGGCAACCTCGCCGGCAAGGGTGATGGCCGCAAGGCTGCCACGCTGGGCGGCGCTGTGATCGGCGCGTTGATCGGCAACAACATCGACCGCAACAACAATGGCAGCAGCCGCAACAGCAACGAGTACCAGTACCAGGGTAATGGCGGCACGGTCACGCGTTGCCGCACTGTCAGCGACAACAACAACAACTACAACGGTGGCCAGAACTGGAGCGGCTACGACGTGACCTATCGTTACGCTGGTCGTACCTATCGTGCGGTGCTTCCGTATCGTCCGGGCTCGACCATCCGGGTGCAGGTGGAAGTGCGCCCGCTGGACCAGGGCAACCGCTACGGTCGTTGAGTCATCCCGCATAGCCCTTTGGGCTTGAGCGGAAAAGAGAGAGGAAGGGGCCGAAAGGCCCCTTCCTTTTTTGTGCCAGCCAGCCTGATGTCGGCGCGTTCGTGACTCAGCCCCGCGCTTGCAGCCTCACCAGCGCAAGCTACCGCTGATGACCGTGCGGCAGGGCCCACCGACCCAAACCTCGTGCTCGCCATCGATGGTAAGGAACAGCCGCGCATCGCGGCCGATCTCGCGCCCCTGGCTGACTTCGAACGCATCGCCCAGGGCGTGCAAAGCATCCGCTTCATCCAGGAAGGCGGCGATGGCGGCATTGGCTGCGCCAGAGGCTGGGTCTTCGGTAATTCCCACGCCAAGCGGAAAAGCGCGCACCACCAGGCTGTCTGGCCCGCCCTGCGTCGACGGCACCCTGGCGAACACGCACAGGCCGAGGCTGCCGGTGGCCGCCGCCAGCGCGGCGATCGCGGCATGATCCGGACGCATGCCGCGCACGGCGGATTCGTCGAACAGCTCCGCAAGCCACCAGCGTCGGCCGCCTTCAACCAGCGCCGGGGACAGGGCGCCGCGTGGCGCGTCGCCCAGTGCGTGTTGCAGTTCGGCGTCTGCGCCGGTGGCATATCGGACGATGCGTGAACGCGGCACGCGTACCGACAACGTCGTGCCATCGGCTGACTGCCAGATCGGCAACAGTCCGGCCAAGCTTTGCTGCAGCAGCTTGCCATCGCGCGGTGCGCACAGTCCTGCCGCAATCGCTGCGTGGGCGCTGCCAATGCTCGGATGGCCGGCGAAGGCGATTTCCTGGCGGGTGGTGAAGATGCGTACCCGGTAATCGGCGCCCTCGGCATCGGGAGGCAGCAGGAAGGTGGTCTCGGCCAGGTTGGTCCACGTCGCGATCTGTTGCATCGCGGCGGTGTCCAGGCCGTCTGCATCCAGGCCGTCTGCATCCAGGATGACGGCGAGGGGATTGCCCTTGCCGGCGCGATCGGAAAACACGTCGATCTGCAGGAAGCGCCGCGCGCGCGCAGTCACCACGTCAGGTTGCCTGTGACCACCGTCTGGGTGAGTCCACCGATCCAGGTTTCGTCCTCGTCGTCTACTTCAACCTCGACCCGGCCATCGCGACCGATCTCGCGGCCCTGGCTGGCGACATAGCGGCGGGCGGGCAGGGCATCGTTGGCGCGCAACCATTCGGCAACGCAGGCGTTGGCGCTGCCGGTCACCGGATCTTCGGGGATGCCGTCGGCCGGGCAGAAGCAACGCACGACCAATTGCACGTCGTCTGCGTCACTG
>JBKJMY010000213.1:0-2983 GCA_046596115.1 Arenimonas sp. | reverse complement strand
GGGGTCCTGCCAAAGGCCATGGATGGCCGACTAGCCCACCCAGACATGGACGTCTGAGTGGGCGGGCAGGACCCCCCGTGCGATCGCGCGCGCGCCAGTTCATACGAAGCGACGGAGGGGTGCCGTGATCGCGGCGCGCGACGCGAAGTCTTATGTGCCGGGCACGATACGGTGCTTGCCAGCGTAGGCAAACAACTCCAGCCGGCTGGACACGTCAAGCTTCTCGTAAATCGACGCAATGTGATTGCGCAGCGTGTGCTCGCTGATGTGCAGGCGCTCGGCAATCTGCTTGCTGCCGGCGGCGGCATCGCTGCCGATCTCGGCGACGATCTGTCGCTCACGCGGAGTCAGGCTGGCAATCTTCTTCTGCTCCGGGTTGAGCGCCTCGCTGCTCTTGTTGCGCGACAACTCCAGGAAGATTCGCCCGGTGGCGGTACGGTCGAGCCAGATCTCGCCCTCGTGCACCTTGCGGATCGCCTTGAGGATGGTTTCAGCGGATTCACTTTTCTCCACCACGCCCATGGCGCCGGACAGCACCGCCGCGTCGTGCACGGCGATATCCCGCGATCCGGTCAGCACCAGTACCCGCGCCTTGGATTTGGCCAGCAGGGCCTGGATCGAAGTGCTGCCATTCTCTCCACCCAGGTCCAGGTCGAGCAGGATGATGTCGGGCTGCACGGTATCGAGGAGTCGCAGGGCCTCCGCCGAAGTGGTCGCCTTGCCGATGACCTGCATGCGCGGATGTTCGCCTTCGATCAGTTTCTCCAGTCCCCAGAGCACGCTGCGGTGGTCGTCGAGCAGGAGGATCTTGATGGCGTCGTCGTGGCTGGGCATGGTTACGGCTGTCTCACAACGGAATCTGGATGCGGACAATGGTATACCCCATCGAGTCGCGCTCCACCACGCTGGTCCCGCCGAAACTGCGGGTTCGCGCATCAATGGACCGTGGCTTGAAGCGTGGCGGCTCGGCCCCGGCGCCTGCCTGGCCTTCGTTGGCGATTTCCAACTGCAATCGCTGGCCCTCGCGCCGCAGCCCGATCCAGGCACGTTTTGCCTTCGTGTGGCGCAGGATATTGCTCAGGCCCTCGGCCACCAGCTGCAGCACGGCGCCCGCCAATTGTGAACCGATCTGCACTTCTTCCGGGCAGCGGACTTCCACCTCGATGCCGTAGAACCGATGGTAGTGGCCGGCCTGGTCACGCACCGCCGACAACAGGGAATCGCCGGCAAGCGCGGTGTCGTCCTGCAGCGTGGTCATGTAGCGGCGCAGGTCGCGGATGGTGCTGTCGGTCATGCCGAGCAGTTCGCCGATCTTGGGAATCAATGGATTGCCCTCGCCGGCATCACGCGCCAGCGCATCCAGGCCCAGCTTCAAACCGATGTACGGCTGGATGGTGGTGTCGTGGATGTCCAGCGAAATGCGGTAGCGCTCATGCTCGGCGGCGCGCGACACCAGTTCATCCATCAACTGCATGCCCTCGACCACGTTGGAGATCGTGGTCATCAGCTGGCCGAAGAAATCCACGTCCGCAGCCACCAGTGCACGCCGATCGGCGGTGAGGAAAACCCGGCCTTCGGTGCCGTCACGCTGCGCATAAGGGACGCTCATGAATCCGTTCGCATCGAGCAGGTTTGCCAGCACATGGCACTGCTCGGCCATCGCGGCGTCCTTCTGCGCGAGGCCCGATCCGTAGGTCCAGCGCCGCCACCATGGCGGCGATTCCTCGTAGCGACCCGAGAACGACGACGGAAAGCTGAGCAGGATCGCCGCGGTTTCCGGATTGATCGCGTTGGGCAATGTCACCTGGCCCGGCTTGCGACTGGACACGTGGTAGGTCAGGAAGATCGGTGGCGTAGTCGGCCGCTTGAGCACCAGCACGCAGGCGCTACCGGCAAAGAACTCGAGCGCGCGCTGCAAGTTGCTGCCCACGGCATGATCGTGGCCGAACCGGGGATTCCATTGCTTGTTGATTTCCTGCAGCAGGCGGAGCCTGCGGCGATGGGTGATTTCGTGGCCACCCCAGTAGGCGATCAGATAACCCAGCACCAGCAGGTAGAGCGGCCGCACCAGCGTGCGCTCCAGGTTCGGGATTTGGCCATCGGGCAACGTCAACAGGGCGGACACCTCGAAGCCGAACACGGCCGCGCACGTGACCCGCAGCCCTTCCGAGAATCCACGCGAAAACGAGGCTACCAGGATGGCGAACAGGCTGATGAAGAAAAAGCTGTTGCTCCCCGGGGTCAGGATGACCAACAAGGCGGAGAACGTCACGTCCACCCAATGCTCGTGGCGGGGAGGCAGCTGCTGGGCCCTGCGGGTGGCCAGCAACAGGCTGGCCAGTCCCCAGACCACGTAGGCGCCAAGCGTCAGCCGCGCGCCAAGCGGATGCGCCTCCCCGGCGTAGGGATCGAACTGGACCAGCGCCAAGGCCACAAGCGCCAGGATGCAGCGCACAACCGCGATCATTCGGGCGTCCACCGATCCGATCGGGAAGGCCTGCGTGGGCAGGCCGAGGGTCAGTGTGTGCTTGTCTGTCACGGGCTGGGAACGGCTCCGGCGCGGGGATGGGGCGTCGGCAGTCTAACCGTGCCAATGGGCAACCCGCACTAGATACACCACCTTTCCCGGGGCGCATCTACTAGAAGAAAAGTAGGTTTGGCTCATGGGCCCGGACCGGGCGGGCGTTAGATTTCCGTTCATCTCTGCAGCAGGGGCGGCCGTCCGGATGCACGCATCCAACAGGATCGAGGATCGGGTGAGCATGGCCGTCCCTGTGCATCTGCAGGGCGGTGGCAACGGCCTGACCCGGGATATCAGCGCGTCCGGAATCTATTTCGAGACCGACCTGGAGCCAATCCTGGAATTTCCGCTCGATTTCACTGTTGAATTCCAGAATGGCGGCGTTGGAGGACTGAGCCTGCGTTGCAAAGGGCAGGTTCTGCGGGTCGAGCGGCTGGGTTCGCGGATTGGGGTCGCGGCACG
>JBKJMY010000281.1:0-3453 GCA_046596115.1 Arenimonas sp. | reverse complement strand
GCTTCGACCTTGCCCACCAGGTCGGCGCCGACGTCGGCGCCCTTGGTGAAGATGCCGCCGCCAAGGCGCGCGAAGATCGAGATCAGCGAACCGCCAAAGGCCAGGCCGATCATCGGGCCAAGGGCTGCGTTTAGCGTTTCCTGGCTCGGCGCTGCACCGCCCACCACGAACATGAAGTAACCCGCCACGCCGAGCAGGCCCAGGCCCACCACCAGCATGCCGGTGATGGCGCCACCGCGAAAGCTGACGTTGAGCGCGGCGTTGAGGCCCTGCGTTGCGGCCTGCGCCGTACGCACATTGGCGCGTACCGAGATGAACATGCCGATGAATCCCGCCAGGCCCGACAGCGTCGCGCCGATCAGGAATCCGGTGGCGGTGGGCCAGCTGCCAAGCACCAGGCCGATGATGAGGAACAGGATCACGCCGACCACTGCGATGGTCATGTACTGGCGACGCAGGTAAGCGCTGGCGCCTTCCTGGATGGCCGCGGCAATCTGCTGCATCCGCTCATTGCCCGCGGGCTGTTTGATGATCCACATCGCGGACCACGCACCGTAAAGAATCGCCAGTAACCCGCAGGCCAAGGCAATCTGCAAACCGTATTGCTCGAACATTCCACTCTCCCCGGAAAAGCCAGAAATACGACGAAAACACCCAAAAGAAAGCGGCCGCTGGCCGCTAGCCCCCAAGTATGGCAAAGCCGGCCGGACCGCGCCAGCCGAGGCCGGGGCGGGGGCGCGGGGTCAGCGCAGTGGGTCGAAGGCGGGCAGGCGCTTGCGAATGGGCTTGAGCCGATGCACGAAGTAGTCGGGCACGCCGTCCGCGCGGTACGGCGGCGGGGCTTCGCCAACGATCAGGGGTTCGAGGTAGCGCCGGCAGGCCGCGGTGATCCCGTAGCCATCGGCGCGGATGAAGTTTGCCGGCATCTTCTTTTCGCGATTCGCGATCTTTTCCAGTGGCGCCGGCACGATCTGCCACCGATACGGGCGGTTGGACAGGCGCTCAATGATCGGCATCACGCCGTTGCGGCCGGCCAAGGCGTACTCGACGGCGGCCTTGCCCACCGCAAGCGCCTGCTCAAGGTCGGTCTTCGAGGCCAGGTGGCGGGCCGAACGCTGCAGGTAGTCGGGTACGGCCCAGTGCACCTTCACTCCCAACTTGGACTTGACCAGTGCCGCGATCATCGGGCCGACGCCGCCCAACTGCGCGTGGCCGAAGGCGTCCGCGTTGCCACCGGTCTCGGCGAGGAAGCGACCATCGGGGCCGTGCAGGCCCTCGGACACCACCACCACGCAATATCCGACCCGCTTGACGCAGGCCGCGACCTTGGCCAGGAAATCGGCCTCGTTGAACGGCACTTCCGGAAACAGGATGAGGTGCGGTGCCTGGTCCGCACCGCGGCCAGCCAGTCCACCCGCGGCCGCGAGCCAGCCGGCGTGTCGGCCCATCACTTCATAGACGAAGACCTTGGTCGAGGTCTCGGCCATCGCTGCGACATCGAGCGCGGCTTCGGCCACCGACACCGCCGTGTATTTGGCCGCCGATCCGAAACCCGGGCAGCAGTCGGTCAGCGCCAGGTCGTTGTCGACCGTCTTGGGCACGCCGATACAGGTCAATTCATAGCCACTGCTGGCCGCCAACTGTGACACCTTCAACGCTGTGTCGGCCGAATCGTTGCCGCCGTTGTAGAGGAACCAGCGCACGTCATGCGCCTGGAACACCTCAAGCAAGCGCCGATAGCGCGGGGCATCGGCCTCCAGCGACTTGAGCTTGAATCGGCAGGATCCGAACGCACCACCCGGCGTATGGGCCAGGGCGCGGACTTCAGCGGCGTCGAGCTTGCTGGTGTCGTACAACTGCTCGCGCAGTGCGCCAAGAATCCCGTTGCGCGCCGCGAGCACGCGGACCTTGCGCTTTCGGGCCGCCTGGATGACGCCGCTGGCGGTGGAATTGATCACGGCGGTCACGCCGCCGGACTGGGCGTACAGCAGACTTCCTTGGCGCATCGGGCTCCACCTCGTGGTTTGACTTGTCGGGCCCCGGCCGTTAGCGTGAACCGTCCGCACGGCCCGTCGGCGGCCCCACTATAGCCAAGTCCACCGGCTGGCAGGGGCGATGATGGTTCCGTGCGTCCTTGTTTGTATGAATCGTTGATCCACCAATGGTTGATCCACGAATGGTTGATCCACGAATGGTTGATCCACGAATGGTTGTTTCCAAGAATCGTTGTTTCCAAGCAGCGTTCCCATGATTTGGCGTCCCAGGGGTTGAAGCAATGCGACTGGTACTACTCGGCGCGCCCGGCTCGGGCAAGGGCACGCAAGCGGCACGCCTTCGCGAGCACCTGCAGGTTCCCCATATTTCCACCGGCGAGCTGCTGCGCGCCGCCGTCTCCGCTGCTACGCCGCTCGGCCTGCAGGCGAAGTCGGTGATGGAATCAGGTGGCCTGGTGTCCGACGACATCGTGCTGGGCATGCTCGAAGAGCGCCTGCTGCGCGATGACGCAGCCAACGGATTCATCCTCGACGGTTACCCGCGCAACCTCGCGCAGGCACGGGCGCCCGACGCGCTGCTGGCGAAAGTCAGGCAGCCGATGGACTGCGCCGTGCAGCTGGATGTTGCGCAGGAACTGCTGGTCTCGCGCCTGTCCGGGCGCGCCCATGTGGAAGGTCGCGCCGACGACAGCCCCGAGGCGGTGCGCAAGCGCCTGAGTGTCTACGAAGAGCAGACCGCGCCGGTCGTCGACTATTACCGCAACACCGGCAAGCTCACCTGCCTGGCTGGCGTCGGCAGCGTGGACGATGTGTTCATCCGCATCATCGAAGCGATCGCTCCCGGCAAGGACGTCGGCTGAGCCGCGTCACGCGGCGCAATGTCGAACCTGCGATGAAACTGCATATCCTGGGAATCTGCGGAACGTTCATGGGCGGCGTCGCCGCGCTTGCGCGCGAGCTCGGTCACCAGGTGGATGGCAGCGACCAGAGCGTTTACCCGCCCATGTCCACCCAGCTCGAACAGCTCGGGATCGGGCTCAACTCTGGCTACGATCCCGCCTTCATCAGCACTGATACCGAGTTGGTCGTGGTCGGCAATGCGCTTTCGCGCGGCAATGCCGCGGTTGAACATGTGCTCAATTCGCGCATCGCGTACACCTCGGGTGCCGAATGGCTGCGCGAGCATGTGTTGCCGGGCCGCCGGACGCTTGCGGTCGCCGGCACGCATGGCAAAACCACCACCACGTCCATCCTTGCCTACATGCTCGAGGTAGCGGGCCACGCGCCGGGCTTCCTTGTTGGCGGCGTGCCGGAAAATTTCGGCGTGTCGGCGCGTCTTGGCGAGGGCTCGGATTTTGTTGTCGAGGCAGACGAATACGACACCGCGTTTTTCGACAAGCGCAGCAAGTTCGTGCTTTACCGCGCGCGCACCGTCATCCTGGACAACCTGGTATTCGAC
>JBKJMY010000153.1:0-3835 GCA_046596115.1 Arenimonas sp. | reverse complement strand
AGGTCGCGCGAGCGTGCGGGGGGTCCTGCCAAAGGCCATGGATGGCCGACTAGCCCACCCAGACATGGACGTCTGAGTGGGCGGGCAGGACCCCCCGTGCGATCGCGCGCGCGCCAGCTCATACGAAGCGACGGAAGGGTGCCGTGATCGCAGCGCGCGCCAGTTGCTACGGAGCGACTCGCACTACGAAGCGCGAGGAACTACAGCGCGGCTAGAGCTGCAGCCAGCCAGTGACGACCGCACGCGCCTCATCGATGCCCTGCTTGTTCTCGCTCGAGAACAACTGCACCGTGCCCCGCGCCCCCAGCTCTTTGCGCACCGCAAGCAGCGTATTGCCGGCGGCGCCGCGGCCGAGCTTGTCGGCCTTGGTCAGCAGGCAGTGCGCGGGCATGCTGCGCGCGCTGGCGTAATCGAGCATCTGCAGGTCGAACTCGCGCAGCGGGTGGCGGATGTCCATCACGATCACCAGGCCGACCAGGGATTGCCGGTCGCGGAAGTAGCCGTTGATGAATGCCTGCCAGTGCGCCTTCAGGTTGAGCGGCACCTTGGCATAGCCGTAGCCCGGCAAGTCCACCAGATAGCGGTCGGGCTGGACTTCGAAGAAGACCAGCTGCTGAGTGCGACCCGGCGTCTTGGAGGTCTTGGCCAGGCGGTGCTGGTTGCACATCGCATTGAGCGCGCTGGACTTGCCGGCATTGGAGCGGCCGGCGAAGGCCACTTCGCGGGCGGTATCGGCCGGCAACTGATGCGGAAGGTGGGCCGCAAGCTTGTAGGCGGCCTTGGAAAGGGCAATGGACATGCCGTCATGTTACGCGAGGGCCCAACGCGGCCGCGCGTTTCATTGACCGGTCGATGCCGGCACGGGGATAATCAGCGGCTGAGCCGGCGCATTTGCGCCCGAATCGATTCCCCGGAGCTGGTCCATGAAGTTTTCGCGCATTCTCGGCGTGGCCGCCGTCGTCCTGCTGACCACTGCCGCCGCGACCCAGGCGACCGCGCCGGCTGTCGGAACGGCCGCCAGCAAGCCTGGCGCCATGCAACCCGCCACCGCGCAGGCCAGTGCACCGCCGGCGATGCCTGCCGCCACGGCCGTGGTCCCGGCTGCGCCAGCCGCGCCCTCGGCCGGTCCAGCGCAAGTCACCCCGATCGCCGAAATCGCCCCGGCACCGGTCGCGGCGCTGGTGGACGAGAAGCCCGCTGCCTTCGGCGACCCGAAGGCCGGACAGGCCAAGGCCGGCTCCTGCGCCGCCTGCCACGGCCTGGATGGCAATTCCAGCGACCCGCAGTACCCGCGCCTGGCCGGCCAGCACGAGCGATACATCTGGCGCCAGCTGCGCCTGTTCAAGAGCGGCGAGCGCAAAAACGCAATCATGTCGGCCATGGCCGCGCCCCTGAGTGAGCAGGACATGCGCGACATCGGCGCCTACTTCGCCACCGGGCACGCCGCCGTTGGCGTTGCCGACGACACCGTGATCAAGCTTGGCCCGAATGCCGACAAGAAGTTCTTCCAGGTTGGTGAGCGCCTGTTCCGCGGCGGTCGCGTCGCCGACAAGATTCCAGCCTGCCTGGCGTGCCACGGCCCGACCGGTCGCGGCAATCCGGGCCCGTCCTACCCGGCCCTGGGCGGACAGCACGCGCCCTACACCGTCACGCGCCTGCAGTATTTCCGCGGCGGCGGCGTGTCCGGCGCCGGCGCCAACGCCAATATCGTGATGACCGAAGTCGCCAAGAACCTCAGCGACGAGGACATCCAGGGCTTGGCTACCTACATCGAAGGCCTGCACGCGGCCACGGCGCCCGACGCCACCGCCAAGTCCCACTAATTTTAAGGCCCTCTTAGCAAGGTCCGTCGGCGCACCCGCGCCGGCTTGCAAGGGCTGGATTCAGTTGGCCGGGGCCATGGTGGTCCTGTCCGCCTCACAGGAGTTGCGCATGCTTCGCCGATTACTGGCCCCCGCCGTGTTGCTCGTTGCCCTGGGCGCTTGCTCGCGCCAAGCCGAACCGACCCCTGCCGTCGACGCCGCGCCAGCCGCGCAGGCTGCCGCCGTCGACACCAGTCCGGTTGCTTCACCGGCGGCTGCCGATAGCGCGCCTACGAGTGCCGCCGCAGTGCCAGCGCAAGACGAAGCGTCCGGCGCAACCGCCGATGCCGCCACGCCGGCCGCTGCACCGGCTGCGCCGCCGTCAGGCCCCGCGCCGCGCCCGGGCGTGGACTTCGAGGTCCTCGAGACGCCGCAGCCCATGTGGTCGCAGCAGCCCAAGATCGAAATCGCGGAAGTCTTCAGCTACCGCTGCATCCACTGTGCCGAGTTCCAGCCACACGTGAATGCCTGGCGCAAGACGCAACCGGCCGATACCCGTTGGGAATACGTGCCCGGGGTGTTCGGCGGCGCCTGGGATGATTTCGCCCGCGCTTACTTCGCCGCCCAGGTGCTCGGCATCCAGCAGAGCACGCACGACAAGGTCTTCCACGGCGTATTCGTGGACCAGTACGTCAAGACCGGCACCCCGGATGAAATCGCGACGATGTATGCCCGCTGGGGCGTCGACAAGGCACAGTTCCTGGGCACGATGCAGAGCTTCGGTGTCACCGCCAAGCTCAGCCAGGCCAAGCAATTCGCCCTGCGCACCGGCGTGTCGGCAACGCCGACGATCATCGTCAACGGCAAGTACCGCGTCAACGTCACCACCGACCGCGGCTTCGACGGCATGCTCGCAACGGTTGACTGGCTGATTGCGCGCGAGCGCGCAGGCACGCCGCCCGGCGCCCCCTAGGCCATTGCGTCGTCGCGGCACTGCGTCGTCGCGTCACTGCGTCATTGCGTTCGCCGGTTGCGGGACGTGCGTCACGCGTTGTTGCAGGCCTGCTCCGCAGCGCTTGAGTTTGCGACGCGGCAGGCCCACGGATGGGCGCGATGCAGGAAGGAACCATGGTTGCACCTACTGAAAAATTGCGATTGTTGAGTTGCAACATCCAGGCCGGGTCGAGCACCCGTGCCTATCGCGAATACATCACGCGCAGCTGGTCGCACGTGCTGCCCAATGGCAAGCGCGCCAACCTCGACAGCCTCGCCGAGCTGTTCTCGCCCTACGACCTGGTCGGGCTGCAGGAAAGCGATCCGGGCAGCATGCGTTCGGGTTTCAACAACCAGAGCGACTACCTCGCCGAACGCGGCCGCTTTCCCTTCGTCAGCCACCAGGCCAACCGGCGCATCTCGCGCATTGCCGGCAGCGGCAACGCACTGCTGAGCCGGCTGGAGCCGAGCGAACTGCTCGACTACGCCCTGCCGGGCCGGGTCGCCGGCCGTGGCGTGCTGTGGTCGCGGTTTGGCACCGGCAAGAAAAGTTGGGTGCTGGCGGTGACCCATTTGTCGCTCGGGCCGAAGTCGCGCGAGGTGCAGCTCGACTTCCTCGGCGAGCTGCTGCAGGACGAGCCGCGCGCCGTGCTGATGGGCGACTTCAACTGCGATCCGAATGCGGCCGAGATGAAGCGCCTGTACCGCAAGACCCGGCTGGCACCACCGACACACTGCGTCCCCACCTTCCCCAGCTGGGCGCCCGACCGCGCCCTCGACCACATCCTGACCGCAGGCTTCCAGGTCGACGACTACCGCTCAATCCCGGCCGCCGGCTCCGACCATCTCGCCATCGCCGTCACGCTCTCGGAACCCTGAACGGGGTCAGGTCCCTCACAGCGGGCTGTGAGGGACCTGACCCCGTTCAGGGTTTTGCGTAGGCTAGGGGGATGTACCTGAGTCACTACGGGCTCGCCGAGCCGCCCTTCGCGATCACTCCCGATCCGCGCTTCGTATTCCTGAGCGAGCGCCATCGGGAT
>JBKJMY010000015.1:0-2510 GCA_046596115.1 Arenimonas sp. | reverse complement strand
CGTGGCGGTCCGGGCGGACCTGGGCGCGGGCCGGGCTGCGGCCAAGGCCGGTGGCAACCACCGTCACGCGCACTTCGTCGGCCATGTCCGGGTCGAGCACGGTACCGATAACCACGGTCGCGTCCTCTGACGAGAACTCTTCAATGATCCGGCCCACCTCGTCGAACTCGCGCATCGTGAAGTCCGGGCCGGCGGTGATGTTGACCAGCACGCCGTTGGCGCCGGCCAGGTTCACTTCGTCCAGCAACGGGTTGCTGATGGCGGCTTCGGCCGCGGCCTGCGCGCGGTCGTCGCCGCGGGCGGTGCCGCTGCCCATCATCGCCAGGCCCATTTCCGACATGACAGTGCGCACGTCGGCGAAATCGACATTGATCAGGCCAGGGCGAACGATGAGGTCGGCAATGCCCTGCACGGCGCCGAGCAGCACGTCGTTGGCGGCACGGAAGGCCTGCATCATGGTCGCGTCACGGCCGAGCACGGTAATGAGTTTCTCGTTCGGGATGGTGATCAGGGAGTCGCAATGATTCGCGAGTTCCTCGATGCCCTTGAGCGCGACCTGCATGCGCCGACGGCCTTCGAACGGGAACGGTTTGGTGACCACGGCGACGGTCAGGATGCCGCGCTCCTTGGCCAGCTGCGCAACAACCGGCGCCGCGCCGGTGCCGGTGCCGCCGCCCATGCCGGCGGTGATGAACACCATGTCGGCGCCGTCCAGCGCTTCCAGGATGCGTTCGCGATCCTCAAGCGCGGCTTGCCGGCCGACTTCGGGGTTGGCGCCCGCGCCCAGTCCCTTGGTGACGTTCGCGCCCAGCTGCAGTTGCTGCTTGGCGCCTGATTGCTTGATCGCCTGCGAGTCGGTGTTCGCCGTGACGAACTCCACGCCTTCCACGCCGGCCGCGACCATGTGCGCGACGGCATTGCCGCCGCCACCGCCGACGCCGATGACCTTGATGACGGCATTGGGTGCCAGTCGTTCCAACAGTTCAAATTGAGCCATGTCCGTGTCCTCGTGTTGATCCATATCCAGGTTTGCAGGAGCGGCTTCAGCCGCGATTTCTTGTAGGAGCCACTTCAGCCGCGATTCCTTGTGGGAGCGGCTTCAGCCGCGATTTCTTGTAGGAGCTGCCACTATCAAAATTCGCCTCGGTACCAGTTGCGCAACTTGCCGAACAACGTGCCCGCCTTGCCCGTGTTGATGCGCGGGCGGTGCGGGTTCTCCAGTTGGCTGCCCCAGAGCAGCAGCCCCACGCCGGTGGCATGCACCGGATTTCCGACCACCTCGCCAAGGCCGGCCACATGCTGCGGAATGCCGACGCGCACCGGCATGTGCAACATTTCTTCTGCAAGCTCGACCACACCCTCCATGCGCGAGGCGCCACCGGTCAGCACCATGCCGGCGCGGACCAGGTCCTCGAAGCCGGAGCGGCGCAGTTCGGCCTGCACCATCTCGAAAATTTCCTCGTAACGGTTCTGCACTGCCTCGGCCAACGCCTGGCGGGCAAGGCGCCGCGGCGGGCGATCGCCCACGCTCGGCACCTGGATGCTTTCCTCGGCGGTGGCCAGTTGCGCCAACGCGCAGGCATAGCGCACCTTGATCTGCTCGGCTTCCGGGGTCGGCGTGCGCAACAGGTGCGCGATGTCATTGGTCACCTGGTCGCCAGCGATCGGCAGCGACGCGGTATGCCGGATCGCGCCCTGCACGAACACCGCGATGTCGGTGGTGCCGGCGCCGATGTCCACCAGCACCACGCCCAACTCGCGCTCATCGGCTGTCAGCACGGCGGTGCTGGACGCCACCGAGCTCAGGATCAGGTCATCGACCTGCAGACCGCAACGGTTGACGCACTTGCTGATGTTGGCGGCCGCGCTGACTGCACAGGTGATCAGGTGGGCGCGGACTTCCAGCCGGACGCCGGACATGCCGACCGGGTTGCGGATGCCTTCCTGCGAATTGTCAACGATGTATTCCTGGGCGATGGCGTGCAGGATGCGCTGGTCTGCGGGTACCGCCACCGCCTTGGCTGCCTCGAGCACGCGGTCGAGGTCGGCGTAGGTTACTTCGCCGCCTGCCACCGGCACGATGCCGGGCGAGTTCCGGCACAGCGTGTGGCTGCCGGAAATCGAGGCATACACGGAACGTATTTCGCAGCCGGCCATGAGCTCGGCTTCCTCGATCGCGCGCTGGATCGATTGCACCGTCGACTCGATGTCGACCACCACGCCGCGCTTCATGCCGCGCGATTCGTGCGAGCCGATGCCGATCACCTCGATCTCCGAACCGGGCGAATACTCACCGACCAGTGCCGTCACCTTCGAGGTGCCGATGTCGAGACCGACGATCAGTGCCTTGTCACCCTTGCGATTCATGGTTGGCCTGTGTTCCGAGTGCGGGAGGGCTGGCGGCGGGCCGCCAGGTCAATGCGAAGCCGTTGGTGTAGCGCAGGTCGGCGCGCTGCAATTCGCGCGGGTCCTGCGCCTGCAGGCGAGGCAGCAGGCGCGCGAAGCGCGCG
>JBKJMY010000348.1:0-2888 GCA_046596115.1 Arenimonas sp. | reverse complement strand
GGCACCGGCATCACCGCCGAAACCATCGGCCACAGCCTGCTGACGCAGTTCAACGACGTCGAATTCCGTACCCTGCGCATTCCATTCGTGGATACGCCGGAGAAGGCGCTGGCGGCCGCCGCGGAGATCCGGGCAGCCGGAGAGCGTGCCGGCGTGCGCCCGATCGTGGTGAGTTCGGCGGTGGACCCGGAGCTGGCCGTGCTGCTGTCCGGCAGCGGCGCACTGATGCTGGACATCTTCGCGCCCTTCCTCCAGCAACTGGAACAGGAGTTGGGGACAAACCGCCAGCCGCGCATGGGCAAGGCCCACGGCATGGCGGACTTTGCCGCCTATGAGGCACGCATCAATGCCACCAACTATGCGCTGACGCATGATGACGGGGTGGACCTCGATTACCACGAGGCCGACCTGATCCTGATCGGCGTGTCGCGATCGGGCAAGACGCCGACCTGCCTTTACCTTGCGTTGCACTACGGGGTGAAGGCCGCGAATTACCCGCTCACCGAGGAAGACCTGGGCGGGGACCGCCTGCCGCCGCGACTGCAGGCACACCGGCGGCGGCTGTTCGGCCTGACCATCGACCCGGTCCGGTTGCAGCAGATCCGGACCGAGCGCAAGCCCGGCTCGCGCTATGCGACCATCGAGCAATGCAAACGTGAAGTGGCGCTCGCCGAGGCGCTGTATCGATCGGAAAACCTGCCGTCGCTGAGTACGACGCACACCTCGATCGAGGAGATCGCCAGCAAGATGTTGGCACAGTTCGGCATCCAGCGGCACATGTTCTGAGCGCTTTCGCGCAACGCAGTATACAAGCTTCGACCACCATCGCAGAACGCACGCAAACCCCTTGATTACCGCACTCTGGTGCGTGCTAGCATCACTGCATGGCCACGTTCCGCATGCACGATTTGCCCCGCGTCAGCCGCCTTGGCTGGCTGATGGGGTTGTACGCCGAAAACTACCAGCGCATGCTGCGCTTGTTCGACGTCAATTCGCTCACGCCCGGCTCCTACACCTCGCACTGCGCGCACGGCCTGGAGTTGGTCGTGGAGGTGCTCGAAGTCCATGCCTACACGACCGAGCTGCGCCTGAGCTATCGCATGGCGGACCCGGTCACGGGCCAGCCCGACCCGTCGGCCTACGTGCGCGTCTACCGCGATGCGCGGCAGGCCGAAGTCACCCATTGCTATGTCGGCAGGCACTGGCAGGACGCGCTCGGCATGTTTCCCTCGCCCAAGGTGCTGTTCGGGCACCGCCTGCGCATGAACAGCTTCCTCAACAAGTGGCTGGAGTACTTGGCGGGGCAGGGGCATGCGCCGGGCAGCCTGGTATCGGCGCCCCATGCACCGACCGACGCAGCCAACGCCTTGATCGCCTGATCGGCAGCCGTGGATTGGCTTGACGGCCGTCTGTGGCCCCTCTAAACTTCGCGTTCTCCTTTCGGTGGGGCTATAGCTCAGCTGGGAGAGCGCTACAATGGCATTGTAGAGGTCATCGGTTCGATCCCGATTAGCTCCACCACTAATCTTCAAAGCGGTTCAAGCAGCACCACGCGTCGTCCTCGTCCCCATCGTCTAGAGGCCTAGGACATTACCCTTTCACGGTAGCGACCGGGGTTCGAATCCCCGTGGGGACGCCACGCCACGACGCGACGAAAGTGAAACCCGGCTACGGCCGGGATTTTTTTTGCCCAATGGGGCAGGATGTGAACATGCAGACGCCTGAACCAACCAATTCACCGAGCGCTCCGAAGGTTGTCCTGCTGGTGGACAGCGTCGCCGCTTGTGCTGGTCGCGCTGACCAGGCCGGCTGGACGACGGAAGAACATGCGCGCCTGGAGGGCATTACCGACGTTGAGCGGTGTGCCCAGTACCTTGTTGGCCACTGGCGCGTTCGCGGCCTGGCTTCGCTGGTCTTTGGCGGTGCACCCTCGGACTGGCAATGGTCCAGGCCGGCCGGTGAGCCGGCTCGACTGCTGGACGCAGCCAGGGACACGGCCTGTCATGCCTCGATCAGCCATTCGGGTGACCAGGTTGCCTGCGTGGTATCGCATGAGGTCGTTGGCGTGGACATCGAAGTGATCCGCCTCGAGCGCGAGCTGGCCATGCTTGCCAAGCGCTGCATGGCGCCGGACGAGGCGGAACGCATCGCGGGGCTCGAAGGCATGGCACAGGCAACCGCGTTCTATCGTGGCTGGGCGATCCGGGAAGCGCTCGGAAAAGCCGCCGGTACCGGGCTGGTTCCGGGTACCGCGCGGCGCATGCGGATTAGTCCGGCCGATGCAGCGCAGGCAACGCTGCGATTGTGGGAGATGCCGGATCGGGTGCTGGTGCTCGCGCATCCCGCAGGGGCCAAGGTTGAAGCCCACGGCGCACTCGGTTCGAGGCCTGAGTTTTTTGCCTGGGACATGGAATAGCGGCGCCAGCACTCGAAGGAATCTTCATGGCCAGGCATTTCAAGATTGGCGACCACGTCGCCGCGCACAAGGGCGCCGCGCTGCGTAAGGTCAGATGACGGTGTTTCCCGGCACCATGTGGCGCTCAGGCGCAGGCCCGCCGATGCAACGGCGAGGAAGGTGACATCCGGATTGACCATTTGGACCATTGGTCATTCCACGCGACCGCTGGATGAATTCCTCGGTTTGCTCGGGGAACACCGGATCCAGGGACTCACCGACGTGCGTAGCCACCCTGGCTCGCGGCACTGTCCACAATTTGGACAAGCGGCACTGTCCGAGTCGCTGGTTCGACACGGACTGCACTATTGCTGGATACAGGCCTTGGGCGGACGTCGCAAGGCACGCGCCGATTCGGTCAATATGGCGTGGCGGAATGCCTCGTTTCGCGGCTACGCCGACTACATGCTGACCGAGAGCTTTGCCGCTGGAC
>JBKJMY010000254.1:0-4409 GCA_046596115.1 Arenimonas sp. | reverse complement strand
ATAGGCAAATACGTTGTACCCGGCGGGAAGTTCGTGCGCGAATGCCCGGCCCTGTGCGAGCGTGAGGTCGAAGTAGGTCGGATCGGTTGCCGGCTGCGTCACCGGGCCGATCACATCGCCGATTCGCCCGGCAATCACCTTGGCCGACACGCCATCGGAAACCAGAACATCGGGAATGCGCTCGGCCGAAAACTCCTGGTACTGCGGCACGCACATCTTGTCCTTCGCGGGCAGGTTGACCCACAGCTGGAAACCGCGCATCAGCCCTGCTTCCTGCTCGGGCATTTCCGAATGCACGATGCCCCGGCCTGCGGTCATCCATTGCACCGAGCCGGGCGTCATCAGGCCTTCGTTGCCGCGGCTGTCCTTGTGCCGCATGCGCCCATCGAGCATGTAGGTCACTGTCTCGAAGCCGCGGTGCGGATGCGAGGGAAAGCCGCCGATGTAATCGCCCGGCTTGTCGGAGCCGAATTCGTCGAGCATCAGGAACGGATCGAGCTCCGGCAACTGCGGCGTGCCGATGACCCGGGTCAGGCGCACTCCGGCGCCGTCGGAGGTCGCCATGCCACGCTGGCGGCGCGCGATCGGACGGAGCCGGATTTGCGGCTGGGATTGCGGATGGAGATCGGAAGGATTGGCGGACATGGCTCGACTCGTGGAAGCAACTGCGCTGCTGCAAAGATGTGGCGGGCGGACGCAAAGACCAATGGAGCCGATGCAACCCTGCGTTGCAGGCGCGGGACGCCTGCGCTGACGCAGCCCCCCCCCCGGCCTGCCCTCAGCGCATCGAACGGGGCGCCATGCTCCGGGATACGCGGCGTTGGTACACGTACACCGTCGCCGGCGGCACGTTCCACCAGGTGAAGCTGGCCCGGCGCGCACTCAAGTCGAGCGCTTCGATCACTTCGCGGGTCACGGGATTGGCCGGGCCGTAGGTGAACTGGATGAAGCGACCTTCGGGACGCAGGGCATCGAAGGCTGCCTCCAGGATGGCTTGCTGGGTCTGGCGCGACATCGAGAGCAGGCCGAGACCAGAAATGATCGCGTCGGCCGCGTCATCGTCGGCAAAGCCATGGCTCCGGGCGATGCTGGCCAGGTCGCTGGCATCGCCACAGATGACGTGGGCGCCGGGGAATTGTTCGACCAGGTGCCGATGCAGTTCTTCGTTGAGCTCCAGCACCAGCATTTCGTTGGCCACGATGCCGTGCTCGAGCAGGGCCTGGGTGAATACCCCGGTGCCACCACCGAGCTCGATCACCCGGCGGGCGCCGCGGGGCAACTGGCCCATCATCTGCCGCGCCAGCTGGCGGCTGGAGGGCGAGATGGCGGCAACGCTCCGCGGGTCTTTCAGCCACTGCCGGAAAAAAGTCCATCCGGAGGGTTGGGTCGGAGTCGCGTCGTCGCGTGGTTTCATGGCCCGAGCATACTGCCTGTGCGTAGGTTGTGTCCGCGTTAAACCAGACGGGCGCACAATGAACCGGAGCCAAAGGAGCATCGCATGAAGATCCTCGCCCTAGCCGTCGCTGTCGGACTGTTTGCCGCCGCCGATGGCCATGCCGCAGTCGAGCGCGCCGCCACCGAACCAGCCGCAATGGACCACGCGCCCAGCGACCGCCCGGCCGGGGCCAGGTCAGCCGACTCCCCCATCCTGCGCGGCCAGGAGTGCCTGGATCCGCGCTTCGCCCGCGGCTGGGTGTATATCGACGATCAGCACATCCTGGTCGATGCTGGCCGCTATCGCTACCAGATCGAATTCAGTTCGAGCTGCCGCGATATCGCCTACACGCCGGTGATCGGCTTCCGCGGCGATCCGATTGGTGGCCGGGTCTGCGGTAGTGCGTTCGACTCGGTGCTCACCCGCGACGTTCCCTGCCGGATCCAGCGGATGGACCTGCTCAGTCGCGAGCAATACAAGTCCATCGAAGGCCAGCGCGCGCGTGACCGGGCCGAACGTCGCCGCGTGCGCGCGCAGAGCAAGTCCAGCTGAGTTACCGCCGGAAGTCGCTGCGTGCACGCCGCGCGCACGTTCGCGGCGCACGCGTCAGGGCGAGTGTTCCAGCGCGGGCGAATCAGGGCGCGCGACTCAGGGCGCGCGCATTTCCCAGGCACGATGGATGCGCGGATTGCGCACGAAATCCGGATCAATGGTCTGGGCGCTGATCTCGCGCACGGCGGCAAACGTTGCCACCTCGTCGGACAGCTTGAAGCGGCGGAAATTATTCGAGAACAGCAGCAGTCCGCCCGGCGCCAGCCGGGCCATGGCTGCGCGCAGCAGGCGCACGTGGTCGCGCTGGGTGTCGAAGTCTTCGGCGCGCGCGGAATTGGAGAACGTGGGCGGATCGCAGAAGATCAATTCGTATTTGCTGCGATCCGCTTCCAGCCAGCGCATCGCATCGGCCTGCACCAGCCGGTGGTCGCGCCCCGAGCCGCCGTTGGCCTGCAAGTTGCGTGAGGCCCATTCCAGGTAGGTGGCAGACAGGTCGACGCTGGTGGTCTGCACCGCACCCGCGACCGCCGCGTGCACCGTGGCGGCGCCGGTGTAGCAGAACAGATTGAGCATGCGTCGCCCGCGCGACTCGGCGGCGATGCGCCGCCGGATCGGGCGATGGTCCAGGAACAGGCCGGTGTCGAGATAGTCGTGCAGGTTCACCTGCAGTTTGGCCGCACCTTCGTTGACCAGGAAGAATTCGCCGCGTTGTTCCATGCGGCCATATTTGCTGCCGCCCTTGCCGCGAACGCGTGTCTTCACCGCAACGCGTTCCTTCGGCACATCGAATACGGCGTGCAACGCCTGCAGCAATTCGCCGAAACGCCGGCGCACATCGGCCTCGGGAATTTCGGCGGGTGCAGCATATTCCTGCACATGCAGGTGGATGCGGCGCTCACCTTCGGCTTCCTGGTACACATCCACGGCGGCGGCGTACTCGGGCAGGTCGGCGTCGTAGACGCGATAGCAGTCCACGCCCTCGCGGCCGCGCCAGTTCTTGAACTTGCGGATGTTCTTGCGCACGCGGTTGGCAACCATGGTGGCGCCCTCGCCCAGCTCCGCTGGTGGCTTTGCCGGTCGCGCGGCGGGCTGCACCGGGTCGCAGGCGATCAGCCGGCACTCAAGTGCACCGTTGAACACGGTGTAGGTCTTGTTGGCGCGCAGGCCGGTGGCACGCGCGAGCTCGTCGTCGCCGCACAGCAGGCTCGCGCGCCAATCCGGTACAGCGCGACGCAAGGCATCGCCCAGTTCGCGATACAGCGCGGGATCGGCGGCAAGGCGCTGATCGTACGGCGGATTGCACACCACCAGCCCGCGTGCAGGACCTGGCGCCACCAGCGCGCTGACCGGACGACGGTCGAGCCGCAGCCAGTCGGACACGCCTGCGCGATCGGCATTGGCCTGCGCCGATTGCAGGGCACGGGGGTCGCTGTCGGCGCCAAAGAAGATGTCGCGTGCCAGGTGCGTCCGACCGGCTGCCGCACGCTCGTGCGCTTCGCGTTCCAGGGTGCGCCACAGCGCGCCATCGAAGCCGCGCCAACGGCTCGGCGCAGCGCCTTCCCAACGCTGCAGGCCGGGCGCCTCGTCGGCGGCCATCAGCGCGCCTTCGATGAGCAGCGTGCCGCTGCCGCACATCGGATCGAGCAAGGCGCCGCCATCTTTGAACACTTGCGGCCACGCGCCGCGCATCAACACCGCAGCGGCCAGGTTTTCCTTCAGCGGCGCCTCGCCTTGCGACCCGCGCCAGCCGCGCCGGTGCAGCGCGCCGCCACCGAGGTCGATGGCCAGCAGGCCCTTGCCTTTGCGGACGACAAAATTCAATCGCAGGTCCGGCGCCTCGACGTCCACCGACGGGCGCACGCCATGCGCGGCGCGCATGCGGTCGACGATGGCATCCTTGATCCGTTGCGCGACGTAGCGCTCGTGCGTGAGCACGGGTCCCGACACATGCGCATCCACGGCCAGGGTGCCTTCGGGCGAAATGTGGGCGTCCCAATCAATCGAGTGCACACCGTGGTAG
Source organism: Arenimonas sp. (assembly GCA_046596115.1). Lineage (GTDB taxonomy): Bacteria > Pseudomonadota > Gammaproteobacteria > Xanthomonadales > Xanthomonadaceae > Arenimonas. The sequence goes on along the minus strand of JBKJMY010000254.1, from coordinate 402 downwards.
AGGTCCTGCTCGTTCTCGCACTCGAACTCGGCCAGCGGCCACAGCACGCGGCTGGCCAGGCGCGAAAACATCACGGCGCGGTAAGCGAGTTCCGGTGCACCTTCGGCCTGTACACCGGACACTGCTGCGGCGGCGCGCGTCGCGCCGAAGGCGGACAGTTCGTCGGCCAGCAGATATTCCAGCCCGCGCGGGCAGGCAAAGAAAAACTTCATGCCAGCGACTGCAGGAAGCGGCCGAAGTCGGCGGCCGCGAAGTCCACGTGGTCGGCCAGGCGATGGCCGTCGTTGACCAGCAACAATCTGTTGTTGCGCTGGGCACGGGCGCGCAACAACAGATTGTTGCTGGTCAACGACGGCCATCGCCTGGCCGACCACGTGGACTTCGCGGCCGCCGACTTCGGCC
>JBKJMY010000339.1:0-15865 GCA_046596115.1 Arenimonas sp. | reverse complement strand
CCTGGCGCAGTTCCTGTGGGGGCAGAAATACCTGCATGGCCACGCCGAGCCACCCGCGCCGCTGGCGCGCGCCTCGGAATACAAGATCTACGCGCTCGGCGCGTCCGCCCTGATTCCGGTTGCCGGGCTGATGTGGGCGGTTGCCAATGGCGCGTTCTCGCTGGGCGGCGAAATCTCCCTCGCGCTCGGCCTGATGATCCTGGTGATGGTGGGGGTCGTGGTCTGGTTCACCTGGTTCGTGCTCAGCCAGTGCACGCCGATCCAGCGGCAGCAGATGATTTCGCTGATGACGCTGATCTTCATGTGCCTGGTGTTCTTCACGCTGTACGAGCAGACCTACGGCAGCTGGGTCACTTTCACCGACCGCCTGATGACCAAGGACATCGTGCCGGCGATGGTGATCACCACTGGCACGCCGCTGCCATGGTCGATCATCTCGCTGTTGCTTGCGCCAGGGTCGTTCATGCTTGCGGCCTGGATGTCGGACCGCAATCCCGCATCGGCTGCGCCCAAGCTGCTGTTCATCGGCGCGTTCGCACTGATGCTGGTGTTCCTGATCCGCGATGTCGTGGTGCTGCCGCAGACCGGCGGCTCCCTGACCTACCTGGGCGCGCTGTTCCTGGTCCTGCTCGCGCCGGTGTTTACCGGCTTGTGGGGATGGCTCGACCGCTTCGGGGCCGATCCTTCGAAACCGATCAAAAGTGCGATCGGGCTGGCCTTTGCCGGCCTAGCGTTCATCCCGCTCGCCCTCGCCGCCCAGCACGCTGGCGCCACGGGAACCCAGGCCAGCGTGTGGTGGCTCGTGTTTGCCTACCTGCTGCTGGAGATTGGCGAGATGTGCCTGTCGCCGGTGGGATTGTCGGCGGTGACGCAATTGGCCGTGCCGCGCGTGGTCAGCCTGATGATGGGCACCTGGTTCCTGGCCACGGCGTTCTCGGAGACGCTTGCGGCCATGTTCGGCAAGCTGGCGGCAATCGACATCGCCGACGGCGGGGAACTGGTTGCGCACACGCCGGAGTGGACGGCGGCCGCGGCCAAGTACGAGCACCTGTTCTGGCTGATGATGTGGGTCGGCCTGGGCTTCGCCCTGATCGCCTTGCTCGCATCGCCACTGATCCGGCGCGGCATGCACGGCGTGAAGTGAGGCGGCGCCTGCGTCAGGAGGCGCGCGCTTCGGCGAGCTCGCCGATCACTTCGTGCAAGCCAACTCGCCAATCCGGAAGGCGGAAGCCGAAATCGGCTTCGAGCTTGCTGCAATCAAGGCGCGAATCGGCCGGCCGCTTCGCCTTCGCCGGATATTCGCTGCTCGGGATGCCGATCAAGCGCGGCGTGCGCGCGAGCAGTCCGGCGGCACTCGCCTCGGCGTAGATCGCGGTTGCGAATTCGTGCCAGCTGCAGGCGCCGGAGGCCACCGCGTGCCAGGTGCCATTGCCAATGGAATCGCGCTCCTGATCGAGAAGGCGCGTGAGCATCAAGGCTGTCAGGCTGGCCAGCCAGCGTGCCGGCGTCGGGCAGCCCACCTGGTCGTTGACGATGCGCAGTTCCTCGCGCTCGGCGGCCAGGCGCAGGGCGGTGCGCAGGAAATTCTGGCCGCGCGCGGCGTACACCCATGCGGTACGCAGGATGATGTGCCGGCAGCCGCTGTCGCGCACGGCGATCTCGCCGGCCAGCTTGGTCTTGCCGTAGACCGCGAGCGGCGTGGTCGGGTCATCCTCGCGCCACGGGCGGTCGGTGTCGCCGGCAAACACGTAATCGGTCGAGTAGTGCACCAGGCGCGCGTCAACCTCGATGCAAGCAGCTGCGAGTTCCGCGACGGCCTCGGCATTGATGCGATGTGCAAGCTCGGGCTCGTCTTCGGCGCGATCCACGGCGGTATGCGCGACCGCGTTCAGCACCAGTTGCGGGCGCTGCGCACGCACCAGCGCGGCAACCGCGCCCGGCTGTGCGAAGTCGGCCTGCGCGCAGCGCTGGCGGCCCGGCATCAGGCCGCTGAAGGTTGACGGCAGCACCTGCCCGAGCGGTGCGCAGGCGCGGTGCAATTCGTAGCCGAGTTGTCCATCCGCGCCAAGCAGCAGGATTCTCATCGGGTTGCCTCCGGTTCTGGTTCCGCTTGCGGTTGAGTCGCGTCGGACCGGACCAGCGCGGCAATTTCGGCGATTTTGGCAATTGCGGCGATCGTGGGCAGTTTGCCGGGATCAACCTCGGACAGAAAGGGCAGTCGCGCATCCTTGTCCGACAAGTCGGGCTCGCTCACCGGCCAGTCGATGGCCAGTTGCGCGTCATTCCAGCGGATGCCAGCGTCGTCAGGATGCGAATAGGCCGCGGTGCACAGGTACTGGAACACGGCGCGCTCGGACAGCACCACGAAGCCGTGCGCGAAGCCCTCCGGGAGCCACAGCATCCGGCGATTGCCGGCGCTCAATACCGCGGCGGTCCAACGGCCGAACGAGGGCGAATCGCGACGGATGTCGACGGCGACGTCATAAACTTCGCCCTGCAACACGCCCACCAGCTTGCCCTGGGGATTTGGCCACTGGTAGTGCAGCCCGCGCAGGACGCCTGCGGTGGATTCGGACACATTGCTCTGCACCACGTCGAAGTCGATGCCGTGCTCATCGCGCCAGCGCGCACGGTTCCAGGATTCGAAGAACACGCCGCGCTCGTCGCCAAACACGCGCGGCTCGATCAGGCGCACGCCATCCAATCCGGTCTCGTGGACTTTCATTCGACCCGCCCATGTGCGAGCAGGCCAAGCAGGTACTGGCCGTAGCCGTTCTTCGCCAACGGCGCGGCCAGTGCGCGCAGCTGCGCGTCGTCGATCCAGCCGTTGAAGTAGGCGATTTCCTCGGGGCAGCACACCCGCAGGCCCTGCCGCGCCTCGATCGTCTCGATGAAGTTCGACGCCTGGATCAGGGACTCATGGGTACCCGTATCGAGCCATGCATAGCCTCGGCCAAGCTTCTGCAGGTGCAGCGAGCCGTCCTCGAGATAGCAGCGATTGAGATCAGTGATTTCCAGTTCCCCACGCGGCGACGGCTTGAGCGAGTCAGCGAAGTCCGGCGCGCGGCCATCGTAGAAGTACAGGCCGGTCACGGCATAGTTCGAGCGCGGCTCGACCGGCTTTTCCTCCAGGCCGATGACCTTGCCCGCCGCGTCGAATTCCGCGACGCCGTAGCGGTCCGGGTCCTTGACCCAGTAGCCGAACACGGTGGCGCCGTGCTCCAGCGCATCGGCATTGGCGAGCAATCCGCTCAGGCCCTGCCCGTGGAAAATATTGTCGCCAAGCACCAGGCAGCTTGGACTCCCGGCGAGGAAATCGCGACCAATCACAAACGCCTGCGCAAGCCCGTCGGGTGACGGCTGCGCCGCATATTCGATGCGCATGCCCCACTGCGAGCCATCGCCCAGCAGCCGCTGGAACAAGGCCTGCTCGTGCGGCGTATTGATCATCAGCACGTCACGGATGCCCGCCAGCATCAGCACGCTGAGCGGGTAATAGACCATCGGCTTGTCGTAGATCGGCAGCAGTTGCTTGCTGATGCACTGGGTGATCGGATACAGGCGCGTGCCCGACCCGCCTGCCAGGACGATACCCTTGCGCGAAGACGCCAGCGGCGTTGACATGCTCATGCGCCCTGCCCGATCCGCTCGAGGCGGTAGCTGCCATCAAGCACCTTGGCAACCCATCCGGCATTGTCCAGGTACCAGTCCACGGTCCGGGCCATGCCGGTCTCGAAATCCACTGTCGCCGACCAGCCAAGCTCGCGCTTGAGCTTTGACGCATCAATGGCATAACGACGGTCGTGGCCCGGCCGGTCCTTGACGTAGGTGATCTGCGCTTCGCGCGGCGCTGCGTCGGCGCGCGGATGGCGGGCGTCCAGCAAGGCGCAGATCACCCGCACTACCTGGATGTTCTGCCGCTCCGAATCACCGCCCACGTTGTACGTCTCGCCGATGCGTCCCGCTTCGAGGACGCGACGGATCGCTGCACAGTGGTCGCCGACATACAGCCAGTCGCGCACGTTCAAACCATCGCCATACACCGGCAGCGGCTCGCCATGCAGCGCCTTGTGGATCACCAGCGGAACGAGCTTTTCCGGGAACTGGTAGGGCCCGTAGTTGTTCGAACAGTTGGTGGTGAGCACCGGCAGCCCGAAGGTATGGTGGAACGCGCGCACCAGGTGGTCGGATGCTGCCTTGCTGGCGGAATAGGGGGAGTTTGGCGCGAACGGCGTCTGCTCGGTGAATGCACCGGTGTCGCCGAGGGAACCGTAGACCTCGTCGGTGGACACGTGCAGGAAGCGGAAGGCATCGCGTTCAGCGGGAGCGCTGTCGCGCCAGTAGTCGCGGACCGCCTCGAGCAGGCCCAGGGTCCCGACCACATTGGTCATCACGAACGCCGCTGGACCATCGATCGAGCGGTCGACATGGCTCTCGGCCGCGAAATTGACCACCGCTTCGGGCCGGTGTTCGACCAGCAATGCGGCCACCAGCGCGCGATCGCCGATGTCGCCATGGACGAAGACATGCCGGGGGTTGCTTTCGAGTGGCGCGAGCGTGTCGAGGTTGCCGGCATAGGTCAGGGCATCCAGGTTGACCACCTTGACGCCGGCACGTACTGCCTCAAGCACAAAGTTGCCGCCGATGAATCCCGCGCCGCCGGTAACCAGCCAAGTTTTCATCTGGGGAGTGCATTCCTGCCGAATCGGGGCTGCATTCTCGCAGCTTGCCCCCGTGCGCGTCGAACCCGCCGGGGCAAGCGAGAGGCGCCGAGATGCGATACGTGGCCTGGTGCGCGGGGTCGCGGCCGGGCACGCAGAGGGGACTGCAGAGGGGACTGCGGAGGGGACTGCGGAGGGGATCCGCGGAGGGGATTTGCGGAGGGCGTCGCGCTGGGGAACCGCGGAGGGCGTCGCGGAGGGCGTCGCGGAGGGCGTCGCGGCGGGCACTTAGGCGTGACTGGCGGTTCCCGGAGAACGCACGCCGGACTTGTATTCAAAACCAGCGCTTCTTCACCGCGATCACCAGTGACAGCAGGGCAAACCCGAGCATCGCCCCCACCACCAGCAGGAAGCCTCGCAGGCCCGTGGTGAACAGTGGCAGCGGGAAATTCATCCCGAGCAGGCCCGCAACAAGGGCCAGCAGCCCCATCAAGACGGTGGCGAAGGTGAGTACGCGCATGGTGTCGTTGGTCTTTTGCGCGACCCGGGTGGCGAGCAGTTCGAACGAGCCGACCACCAGGTCGCGTGCGTTCGCCAGGTCGTCCTCGGCCCGTTCATAGTGCAGGCTCAGCGCGTCGAAGCGTGGCCGGGCCTCGGGGTGGTCGGTGGCCATGAAGTCCGGACGGGCAAGTCCATAGAACACGTCGCGATGCTCCTTGAGGCTCCTGCGCAGGTCGGCGACGCGGCGACGCGCGGCGACCAGCACGCCCAGGTTCTCCGGCGGAACCCGCCGGCTCAGGATGACAACCTCCACCCGGTCGATGTCGTGCACCAGCACATCCAGGGCGCGAAAATAGGTGTCCAGCAACCAGTCCAGCAAGCTGGCCGCAAAGGCTTCCGCCGACAATGCCCCGATATCGGAATCGCCCTGTTCCTGCTCGCGCAGGCGGTTCAGGAAGTCGCTGGCCTCGTCATGCACCGTCACGACGAAATTTGGCCCGACCATCAGCGTCAGCGGGTCCCGTGCCAGTTTGTCCGAGCTGCGCTTGAGCCCGACCGCCTGGGCCTGCACCCGGAATCGCTTGCCGTAATTGACCAGTCCGGGCCGGGCGCTGACCTCGGCGAGGGACAGCTCCTCCTGCGGAATGCCCAGGCAGTCGGAGACGCGTTGCAACTCGTCAGGGCTGGGAGATGCCAGGTCGATCCAGAGTAAATGCCTTTCGGATATGCCGGAGACGTCGAACCCGGCCAGGTCGATCTCCTGGTCCGGGGCATCGGCGCAATACATGAGGGCCTTGATGGTCATGGTCGAGTCCAGGGGGAGCCGCGGAACGATATCCCAGCTGTCGCGAAAAGGTGACCGGTGCCATGCGCTCCGCGCGTTGCAACATATGCGGCGTTCATCTGCGGCCCCGGGCTGTGTTGCCCGGAGGCCGGCGGGACCATCCCGGCATAAATTGCCGCCGCCGATCCAGGGGCCCGGATCCCTTCGTCCGGGCCAATTGCGTGCCGTCGTCGGGGAGTCGCCCATGAATACGTCCGCCATCCGCCCGCCCTTTGGAATCGCCGCGGATCTGGTCCTGGTCGGGGCCAGTCCAGCGATCGCCACACTCCGGTTTGCGATCGACAGGCTGGTTGCCAGCCAGGCGCCGGTCCTGCTGTGCGGGGAAACCGGCACCGGCAAGGAACTGGTGGCGCGCCTGATCCACCTGCTGTCGTCGCGCCGGAGCGGGCCGTTGGTCGCCTTCAACTGCGCCGCGCAGCCAGACGGACCGTTCGCCAGCCCCAACGCTTCAGGTTGCGAGGTCATGCAATCCGCCTCGCGCTCGCCTGCCGATGCTGCAGTCGGCGGCACCCTGTTCCTGGACGAAGTCGGCGCCCTGTCGCCTGCGGGTCAATTTGCCCTGCTGCGGGTGCTGGATGGCCCATGCACGGCGCAAAGCAACGCTGACCAGGCCGCAGGCGACATTCGGATCATCACCGCCAACCACGGCGAGCTTTCCGAGCGCTGCGCGAGCGGCCAGTTTCGCGACGACCTGTATTTCCGACTGAGCGCACTGAAGCTGCGGATTCCCCCGCTGCGCGAGCGCGATGACGACGTCGTCCTGCTCGCCGAGCATTTCCTGGCGTCATTCGCGGCCCAGCAGGGTCGCCCGGAGTTGCGCTTCGGGGATGCGGCATGCCGTGCGCTGCGGGCCTATGCGTGGCCTGGCAACGTGCGCGAACTGCGCAATCGCGTGATGCAGGCGACGATCATGTGCGACGGCAACGTGGTCACGCCCGAGCACCTGGCGTTCGATCCCGCTGGTGTCCTGGCCGCCGGCCCGGACTCGGCCGCGCACGAGTCGAGCACGACCTCATTGCGCGAGCGCCGCCTGATTGCCGAACGCGATGCAATCACCGAGGCGCTGCGCGAATCCCATGGCCAGGTACCGATGGCTGCGAATTCGCTGGGGATTTCCAGGGCCCAGCTCTACCGACTGATTGGCCGGCTGCGATTGCCGCACCGGCCACAGGACTACAACTGACGATCGCGGCCGGCAGCGCGCGGAGGCGCGCGCGGGCCGGGCGCCCTGTTCAGAACGGAATGTCGTCGTCCGGGAAATCGTCCACCCGGCTCGGTGCCTGGCTGCCGCCCGCGCGCGGAGTCTCGCCCCCGCCGTAAGGCGCTGCACTGCGCTGCGGGCGCTCGCTGCGCTCGCCCCGTTCGCCGCCCGGCGAGCCACCAAGCATCTGCATCTCGTTGGCGATGATGTCGGTGCTGTACTTCTCGACGCCTTGCTTGTCGGTGTACTTCTCGGTGCGCAGGGAGCCTTCGACATACACCTGGCCGCCCTTCTTCAGGTATTCGCCCGCGATCTCGGCGAGCTTGCCGAAGAACTTGACCCGATGCCACTCGGTGCGCTCCTGGGTTTCCCCGTTCTTGTCCTTCCACTTTTCGTTGGTGGCCAGCGACACGGAGGTGATCGTGCTGCCGGTCTGCGAATAGCGGACATCGGGATCCTTGCCCAGGGTGCCGACGAGAATGACTTTGTTGATGCCGCGAGCCATGGGCTGGATCCTTGTGTTGGGGTGCGGGAGTCCGCGAGGTGCCTGACACTGTGATTATAGCCAGCCCCTGCCGCCAGCCGGAATCATCCCGATGTGTTGTCGGAAAACAGCTGTCCCGCGCAGGGGGACAGTATAATCGGCCAATGTCCGCCCCTCGCGCCGCGACCGGCCCCGCCGGCATCGCCAACCCTACCGACCCGGCTTCCGCCACGGCGGGCATCGCTGGGGTCCAGGCCCTGGTGGCGGCTGAGATGGCCGAGGTCAACGCGCTGATCCGGCGCCGGCTTGATTCCGATGTCGCGCTGATCCGGCAGATTTCCGAGCACATCGTCGCCGCCGGCGGCAAGCGCCTGCGCCCGATGCTGGCGGTGATCGCGGCGCGCGCCCTCGGATACGCCGGCATCGCGCACCACCAACTGGCGGCCATCGTCGAATTCATCCACACCTCCACCCTGCTGCATGACGACGTCGTGGATGAGTCGGACATGCGCCGCGGCCGCAAGACCGCCAATGCGCTGTGGGGCAATGCGCCCAGTGTCCTGGTCGGCGACTTCCTGTATTCGCGCAGCTTCCAGCTGATGGTGGAACTGGATTCGATGCCGGTGATGCGGGTACTCGCCGACACCACCAACCAGATCGCCGAAGGCGAGGTGCTGCAGTTGCTGCACATCGGCAATCCCGACACCACCCAGGCCGATTACCTGCGCGTCATCGAGTGCAAGACCGCCGTGCTGTTTGCCGCGGCAACCCGCCTGGGTGGCGCGCTGGCCGGCGCGACACCTGCGCAGGAACAATCACTGCACGACTACGGCATGCACCTGGGGCTGGCATTCCAGGTGGCCGACGACCTGCTCGACTACACCGCCGACGCAACGACGCTGGGCAAGAACCTGGGCGACGACCTGGCCGAGGGCAAGGCGACGCTGCCGCTGATCCACGCGCTCGCGCACGCGACGCCCGATGAGCGCGCGCACTTGGCCGGCATCGTCGCCAACCGCCAACTCGAATCCCTGCACGAAGTCCAGCAGGCGATCCGCAGCAGCGGCGGGCTGGAAGCAAGCGAGCGGCTGGCGCGCGAATACGCCGACGCGGCGATCGCCGCGATCGCCGCGTTTCCGGACAACGACTGGACCCGCGCACTGCGCACCCTCGCCCGCTACGCGGTCGAACGCGACTCCTGAGCGCTTACTTTTTCGCGAAGGACTCGTCGAAGAAGTCGTGCATCATGCGCACGCTGCGGCGATAGCTGGGCGCGTGGAACTGGCAGCCCGGCACCTGGCCGTGCTCGTCAGGCTCGGCAAAGCAATGCACCGCGCCGCCGAACTTCACAACCTGCCAGTCCACCTTGGCGTTGCGCATCTCCTGCTCGAACGCCGCCACCTGCGCGGCCGGCACGAAGCCATCGTCGGCACCCGTCATCACCAGCACGGGTTCCTTGATCACACCCGCTTTGGCCGGCAGCTTGGTTTCCAGTGCGCCGTGGAACGTGGCGACACCGGCGAGGTCCGCGCCACTGCGCGCCAGTTCAAGGGCGACCGCCCCACCGAAGCAGAAGCCGATCGCGCCAATGCGCTTGGTATCGAGCGGCGCCTTGCCCGCAGAAGCGCGCAGGGTCTTGAGCGCGGTGTTGATCCGCGAGCGCAGGACCACCGGGTCGGCATAGACCGCGCCACTGGCTTTGCCGGCTTCGTCGGGCGTGGTCGGCCGCGGCACGCGACCATACATGTCCACCAGCAGGATCACGTAATCCTTGCCGGCAAGCGTCTTGGCTTTGGCGACGGCGGCGTCGGTGACGCCCCACCAGTTCGGCACCATCACCAGGCCAGGGCGCAGTGCCTTGCTGGCGTTGTCGAACACCAGGTAGCCATCAAAACTTTTTCCGCCGTCGGTCCACGTGACCTTGTTGGCGACCGATTCGGCCGCGGCTGGATTGGCGATGCAGGCAAGCCCGCACAGGACGAGGGATTTCAGCAGACGACGCATGGCATTCTCCTTCCTGCAGAACAACCAGTATGCGCCGGCCCCGTGACGACTGCGTCAGGACACCCCGAGCCCCGGGATGGCGCTGATCTGGCGCGGATCAAAGCCCGCCACCTTGGCAAAGTGCCGCCCGCGTTCGACGTAATCGGCATATCGCGGAAAACTCGGCGCTCCGGGGGACAGCAGGATCACGCCTTCGTTCTCGAGGATTTCGCGCCCGATCCGCAGCGCATCTTCCATTTCCTGCGCCTCGGCCAGGACGAAGTGCTTGTTCAGTGCCAGCGGCTTGAGCCGTTCATGGATGCGCGGCCCGTTCTGCCCCATCGTGATCACGGCGCGCGGCGGGCCGAGCAGCATGCGCTCGGCGAACACGCCCCAGTCCACGCCGCGGTCGTAACCACCGACCAGGATTGCGACCCGCCGCCCCTTGTGGCAATCGAGCGCGGCGATGCTTGCGTGCGGCGTAGTGCTGATCGAATCGTTGACGAACTCGATGCCATCACGCGCACCCAGCAACTGCAGCCGGTGCGGCAACGGGCGGAAGGAATGTGCATGCACCGCAAGCGCCTCGGCATCCAGGCCCATGGCCTCGACGGCGGCCAGTGCCGCGCACAGGTTGATGCGATTGTGCCGGCCCGGCACTGGCAGAGTGCGCGTGTCCATCACCTGCTGGCGGCCGTGCCACAGCTCGCTTCCACGCAGGTGCCAGCCGTCCTCGTCGTTGAACCAGATGATCCGCTGCTCCGGCGGCAGTTCGAACGCCGCCAGCTTGGCGTCGGCGGCATTGAGCACCGCAACGCGCGGCTTGGCCTGGGTCACCAATGCCAGCTTGTCATCGAAATAGCGCTGCTCGGTGCCGTGCCAATCCAGGTGCTCGGGGAAGAAATTCAACACCACCGCCACTTCCGGCATGATCGCTTCGCGCGTCTGGTAGCTGGACAACTCGATCACCCAGTACTGCGGCGGCGGCTCGACGTCGAGCAATTCCAGCAGCGGCAGGCCGATGTTGCCGGCCAGGGCCGTGCGCCGGCCCGCGGCGCGCAGGAGGTGCGCAATCAGTGCGCAGACCGTGCTCTTGCCCTTGGTGCCAGTGACGCAGATGGTGCGCTCGAAGGGGTGCTCGCTGAACCACAAACCGGTTCCGCCGATCAGTTGCGTGCCCTGCACCTGGGCGTCCACGGCCGGGGACGTGTAAGGACTGATACCGGGCGACTTGATGACCACCTCAAAGGCGCCCAGGCGCGCGCCGTTTACCTCGGTCTCGACGACCAGGTTCGGATCTTCCATGGCGCGCAGCGTCGCCGCCTCGGAACCGCTGCAGAACACGGTGATCGACTGGCGCGGCAGGCGCCAGCGCAATGCCGCCAGCGCAGCGCGTCCTTCGCGGCCGTAGCCCCAGATCGCGACCCGCTTGCCTTCAAGCTCCGAAATTTTCAAGCAACGCGCTCCAAAGCCCGGGGGGGATGCCATGGGACCCCGCCGGCACCAGCAAGGGCGCCAGCGACAAATCAGTGTCAACCAACTGCGGCCGGATCTGCTCGGCGAAGCGGGCGACCAGTGCATCTTCGCGCCACGTGGGCATCTGTGCCAGCGCTGCCATTGCGGCGCGTGACTCGATGCCCTCCCCGACACACTCGAACGGCTTGTGGTTGCGGTATTCCAGCAGGGCATCGAAGCCCGGCGCCTGCTCGGCCTCGTCGAGCAGGTTGCGGCCGAAAATGGCCATCAGGCGCGGTTTTGGCATGAACGGCGCCAACGCCAGGAACACGAAATGGCACTTGGGGCAGGCGCCGCACCAGCGCTGCGCCGGCCGTTCGCCGAGGATGTGGAAGTTGCGGTTGCAGCTCGAGAACCAGGCGTCGTAATGGTCGGTACGCGCGAACTGGCGCGCGACTGCGAGCTCGGACAGCGGCCGCAGCAGGGAAAAATATTCCAGGTCCGCCGCCACGTGGGACTTCAGGTGTGCAGCGAAGCGTTGCTCGAACTCCCAACCCTTGGACCACTGGTGGTTCACCTCGCCGGTGCCCGGGATGAGACTGCCGTAGCTGGCGGATCGCTCGTTGGAAAACACCACCGCGTGCACGCCCTGCAACAGGGCAGCCAGCGCGAGGATTGCGGAATTCACGGCAGTGACCGGGATGTGCCCGTTCAGCGCCCCGCGCTTGTTGTATTCGAACAGGGCCGGCGCGAGGGTGCGGGTGATGTTGAGCGTCGGCAGGCCGGTGCGCTCGGCACAGGCGCGGATCAAGGGCGAGCTGCCGATCCACGTCACCGTTTGCGCGACGCCGACGCGGCGCAGCGCCTCGATGCTGACCAACGAGTCCTTGCCGCCACCGATGGCGACCAGCACGTGATCGTGCAATCCGATGGCCGGAGCCTGCGCATTCGCGCCCGAAGTCGCCAGCGACAAATCCGGCACATGCGGCGCGTGCGGGAAGACGATCTGCCCGCGCAACTGCAGGCCGTTGCGGTAGGCGAACTCACCCAAGCCGTTCTCGTACAGCAATTGCATCAGGTCGGCAGTGGCGGCATCAATGGCTGCGCCCTCGATCACGATGCCGGGCGGGACCGCCGCCTTGTAGTAACTCACGCCCGCGATCAGGTGCAACAGCAGCAATGCGCGTGACACTGCGGCGGCGCGCGCGTCATCGAGTGTGAATGGCGCGCCCGGGAAACGGATCGTCTCCACCAGCTCGGGCAGGTCGTCAAAGGCATAGCCCAGGCGCGCTTCACCGGTCGCCGGATCGAAGCTGCGCGAGGTGAAGCGAAATGCCGTGATGCGCTCGCGATCGAAGGACGACTCAATCATCGAGCAGCTCCTCGCGCGGCAGCGCGCGCTGGTTGTATCGGTTGGCCATCGAGAATCCATAGGCGCCGGCGGTTGCGATCAGGATCACATCGCCTTCGGCGGTCGCCTCCGGCAGTGGGCGACGCTTGCCAAGCACATCGCTGGATTCGCAGATCGGGCCAACCACATCGGCTGGCCCGCCCGCAGCATCGTCCAGGCGCGACAGGTTGGTGATTTCGTGCCAGGCGCCATACAGCGCCGGCCGCATCAGGGCATTCATGCCGGCATCCAGGCCGACGCGGCGCAGGCCGAGCTTGTCGACCACCTGCGTCACCCGCGCGAGCAACACGCCGGACTCGGCAACAAGATAGCGCCCGGGCTCGATCCACAACGCGTACTGCGGCCACGCAGCCTTGATCTCGCCCATGGCATGCGCGAAGGCGGCGACATCCAGCGCCTGCCCACCCGGCTCGTACGGCACGCCCAGTCCGCCGCCAACATCAATCGCCGAGACGGTGCCGATCTGCTCGGCCATGTCGACCAATTGCGCATACACCTGCGGCCAGTGCGCGATCTCGGTGATGCCACTGCCGACATGCGCATGCAGGACGGTGATCCTGCAGCCCACTTCATGCGCGGCAGCCAGGAATCCGGGCAGCATGTCCGCAGGCAAGCCGAATTTCGCGTCCTTGCCGCCCGTGCGCACTTTCTGGTGATGCCCCAGGCCGTAACCCGGATCAATCCGGAGCACGACTTCGCGGCCCTTGAACAACTCCGGCCACTGGCGCAACGGCACCACGCTGTCCACGGTCACCCAAGTATCGCGCGCTATTGCGGCGGCGTACTCTGCGCGCGGCGCGAAGCTGGGCGTGAACAGGATGCGCGTTGCGTCCAGGCCGGGGAGCACCGATGCCAGGTGGTCGAGCTCGGCCAGGGACACGCACTCGAAACCGAAACCCTCTGCCTCCAGCGTACGCAGCACGCCCGGATTCGCGTTCGCCTTCAATGCGTAGAAACGTCGGTCCACGGCACCGATTGAGGCAAGTTCGCGCGCGCGCTGGCGCACGGTCGGCAAGTGATAGACGTAAGCGGGCGTGTCACCTGCAGCGGCAATTGCCAGCAGTGCGTCGCGACGCGAGTGCCACCAGGGCTCGGCGCGCGGCACGACGACGCCAGCCTCGATCTGCCGCCAGCTCGGCCCGAACACCTCGGCCTCATCCACCGGCATCGCACCGGAGTGGATCAGCAATTCGTGCAGGCGCGGCATCATGCCTTCGGCCACTGCCTCGTCCACCACGAACGTCAGGTTGAGGTCGTTGGAACTTTGCGAGATCAAGTGCACGCGCTCGCGACCAAACTCGCTCCACACATCGGTGAGCTTGTGCAGCAGTGAGCGCATGCCGCGGCCGACCAGGGTGACCGCGCTGCAGGGCGTGATCACCTTGACCCGGCAGATTTCCGACAGGTCGGCGCACAGTGCATCGAGCACGTTGGAATTGACCAGGTTGTCGGACGGGTCGAGCGACACGGTGACGTTGGCTTCCGACGAACCGATCAAATCGATCGACAAGCCGCGCCGCTTGAAGCGCTCGAACACGTCGGCCAGGAAGCCGACCTGCTGCCACATGCCGATGGTTTCCATCGACACCAGCACGATGCCGCGGCGGAAACTGATCGCCTTGACGCCGGGCAAGGTGACCGCGCGGTGGTCGATCACCGTGCCCGGCATCTCCGGGTGCTCGGTATCGCGGATCCAGATCGGTACCCGCGCTTCGCGGCAGGGATGCAGGCAGCGCGGATGCAGCACTTTTGCTCCTGTCGAGGCAATTTCCTGCGCTTCCTCATAGTCTAGGCGCGACAGCAGGCGCGCGTCGGGGACCAGCCGAGGATTGGCTGTGAACATACCCGGCACGTCAGTCCAGATCTCCACACGGCGCGCGCGCAACAAGGCGCCGAAGTAGGCCGCCGAGGTATCCGAACCACCGCGCCCGAGGATCGCCGTGCCGCCGTCGGCGTGGCGGGCGATGAAGCCCTGGGTGATACGCAGCGCCGGGCCGGTCGCCAGCGCCTCGAGCATCGCCGGATCACGGCTGAAGTCGCAGGACACCGACAGGCGCTGCGACCAAGCGTTCTGGTTGGGCAAGGCGCGTGCCTGCAGCCAGTCGCGCGCATCGAGCCAACCGACGTCCATGCCCTGCGAGGCCAGGTAGGCGACCCCGAGCGTGGACGAGAGCAGTTCGCCCTGCGCCAAAATGTCGGCCGTCCAGGCCAGCGGATCGGAGCGCCGGCGGGCATCGGTCGCCAATGCAGCCAGTGTATCGAGGCGCGCGCCGATGATCGCGCGTGGGATGCCCAGTTCGTCGCAAAACTCGAGGTGGCGGATGGCGATCGCGCTGGTGTCCAGCGTCTCATCCGGGCTGCTGTCGGCGATGGCCTGCAGGGCGTTGGTCATTCCCGACAGCGCCGAGACCACCACCAGCACCCGGGCTCCGTCACGGCCTCCGTCGCCGCCTCGGTCAGGGTCGCCGTCGCCGCCACCATCGCCGTTACCTGCGACGCGCTCGCGCATCAGCCGCCCGATGATGTCCCAGCGATGCCGGCGCGACACGCTGGTCCCGCCAAACTTGAGCACGATCCAGTCGTCGGCGCGGGCAGGAACGCTCATTGGGGGCGCGGCTCTCGGGGGGGCGAAGGTATGATTCGGGGTGCGCGCTTGGCGTACCCGGGAATCATAAACGATGGTCGCCGCCCGCCGCTTTGTCCAACTCGACGTTTTCGCGCATTCGCCGGGTGCCGGCAATCCACTCGCGGTCGTGGTGGATGGCGAAGGCATCGACGATGCAGCAATGCAGGCGTTCGCGAACTGGACCAACCTGTCCGAGACCACCTTCCTGCTCCCGCCCAGCCAGCCCGGGGCCAGCTATCGCGTCCGCATCTTCACCCCCAGGCAAGAGCTGCCTTTCGCCGGCCATCCAAGCGTGGGTTCTGCGCATGCAGCGCTCGACGCCGGCCTGGCCGTGCTGGTCGACGGCCGGCTGGTGCAGGAGTGCAGCGCCGGCCTGTTGCCAATCCGGGTGGAGGGCGAAGGCGAAGCGCGGCGCATCTTTGTCAGGGCGCCGCGTGCAAAGGTCGTGGAGACCCAAGTGCGTGGCCAAGACTGGGCCGGCGTGCTGGACGACCTGGCCCGCGGCAGCTTGCCAATCGCCCTGCTCGACAACGGCCCGCGCTGGTGGCTGGTACAGCTGGCCGACGAAGCGGCCGTGCGCGAGGCGGCGCCCGACCTTGAGGCCGTCGCCCGCATGCTGGTCGCGACCAATTCGGTTGGCCTCACCCTGTTCGCGAGCAGTGACGCAGACGACGTGCAAGTGGTCGTGCGTTGCTTCTG
>JBKJMY010000031.1:0-4046 GCA_046596115.1 Arenimonas sp. | reverse complement strand
TGCGGGTTTTCATGCGCTCAACTACTCGATGTTCGAGCTGGCCTACGGCTACGCGCGCAACAACATGACCGCATTCGTGGAGCTCCAGCAGAAAGAATTCGCTGCAGCGGAGAAAGGCTTCACCGCGGTCAAGCACCAGCGCGAAGTCGGCACCGGTTACTTCGACTCGGTGACCCAGGCGATCCAGGGTGGCACCAGTTCGACCACGGCGCTGAAGGGATCCACTGAAGAGGAACAGTTCCAGGACAAGGCCGCCTGACCCAGGGTCCGGGCCCCGGGTCCGTCGCGTACGCGCGACGCGACCCGCGGCTGCGGCCGCCCCCTTGGTCCGGACCACCTCGACCAAGCAGCCCGGCCCATCCGGGCTCGGCGGGAGACTGGAAATCCCCTGAATTTCTGGAAGATTGACCGTGCCCACGGCGACTGCGGTGCCGCCTGCCGGTTGTTGGGTACACTCACGGTTCAGTCCAGCGATATGAGTGTCCGTGAACTCTCCCGACATCCTGACGAACGGCCCAACGATCCGTGGCGACGACTATCGCCTGCCGAGCACCGTCACCCCCGAGGAATGGGCCCTGTTGTCCGGCGCCGGCTTTGCCCGCGCTGCCTTGCCGGGTGAGCAGTTGTTCCGTCGGGGCGACGATGCCCAGGCGATGTTCCTTATCGACACTGGCGAAGTGCGGCTGAGTTTCGAAGATGGCATGGCCGACAAGATCCTCGGCCGTGGCCAGTATTTCGGCGAATTGTCCGTCTTCATCGGCCAGCACCAGCGCTTTGCAAGCGCAGTGATGGAATCAGACGGCGTGCTGTTCGAGATCACCGCGGGCGAATTCACCAAGGCGATGGAGCGCGAGCCCGCCGTGGCGGCGCGCTTCATGCTGCGCAGTTTTTCCTATCTGGTCACTGGCGAGCAGCAGCTGATGCAGAGCCTGCGCCGGCGCAACGAAGACCTCATGCAGACCCTCGATACCCTGCGCCAGACCCGCAGCGAATTGTCGGTGGCCCAGCAACTGGTGCGCTCGGACGACCTGACCGGCCTGTCCAATCGGCGCGGCCTGTATCGCTACCTCGACGAGAGCTCGCGCTACCCGATGGCGGGCAAGCGGCTGGCCCTGCTGCTGATCGACATCGACCACTTCAAGCAGCTCAACGATTCCAGCGGTCACCTGGCCGGCGACACTGCGCTGCGCGCAGTCGCCGACGAGATCCGGCGCATGGCCGGCCCACTGGAATTGCCGTGCCGGCTGGGCGGCGACGAGTTTGCGCTCGTGCTGCGGGTGGCCGATGAGGGCGACCTCGCCAATCGCGCCCTGGGACTGATCGCCGCGGTGCGCGCCCTGCGCCTGCCGTCCCTGCGTGAAGAGCACCTGACGGTGAGCGTTGGCGGCGTGTTCTGCGAAGATCAGGGCGGTTGGTCGGTCTGGTACAGCCACGGTGACCAGGCCCTGTATGACGCAAAGAGTCGCGGCGGAGACCGCTGGCGGCTCGCGTTTTAGCGTCCCAATGGCCTCACCCGGTGCCCTACGGCGTTGACTGAACCACGTAATCAGCCCTTGAGGGTCATGAGCGTCTCGGCCATTCGCGCTTCGAAATTGCCGGTCGGCAGTCCCATGACGGCCGTGCTGCGCGCCGTGCTCCTGGCCGATCTGGTCGATTCGACCGCGTTCATCGAGCGCTTCGGCGATGCCCGGTCGGCAGCGGCCCTGCAGCGCCTGGATTTGCAGATTCGCGATCTGCTCGAATTCACCGGCGGACGCCTGATCGACAAGGCCGATGGCTTGCTGGCCCTGTTCGAGCGACCGATCCAGGCAGTGGATTTTGCGCTGCGTTACCAACACGTGCTGCGCCAGTTCAGCGAAGGCCAAGGCGAAGGCCAAGCGCAGTTGCAGGCGCGCGTCGGCATCCACGTTGGCGAGTTGATGACCTGGCGCAACGACGATGCGGCCATTGCCGCGGGCGCCAAGCCGATGGAAGTCGAAGGACTGGCCAAGCCGGTCGCCGCGCGCCTGATGGCGCTGGCCTTGCCCGGGCAAATCCTGATTTCCAGCATCGCCCAGACGCTTGCGCAGCGCGCCCAGGCAGAACTCGGCGAGCGTTCCGGGCGCGTGCGCTGGATCGTCCACGGCAGGTACCGGTTCAAGGGTGTACCGGCGCCGCTGCTCGTGCACGAGGTTGGTGAAGTTGGCCGCGCGCCGCTCAAGCCGCCTGACTCGGGGGTCAAGGCCTGGCGCGAGCTTCCCCTGTGGCGCCGTCCATCGGTGGTGGTGGTGGAACTGCTGCTGTTTCTCGCCGTGGCGCTGTTCTATGGCTATAGCGCGTTCCGATCCGAGCCAGCCTTGGCCTTCAACGAGCGCGACTGGGTGGTCGTGGGTGATGTGAGCAATTTCACCGGTGACCCGCGCCTTGAGGATTCGCTCGATACGGCGCTGCGGGTTGGCCTTGAGCAGTCGCGCTATGTGAACCTGCTCTCCAACATCAAGGTGCGCGACGTCCTCACGCGCATGGGCCGGTCACCCGGCGCGGTGGTCGATCGCGCGGTCGGCAGCGAGATTGCGCTGCGCGAAGGCGCACGCGCGCTGCTGCTGCCGTCGGTGGCGGAAGTCGGCGGCAGGGTGCGGGTCAGCATCGAGGTCGTCGATCCCAATACCCAGGTAACCGTGTATGCGCAGAGCGCGGATGGGCGCGGCGTGGAATCGGCACTGGATTCGATCGACACCATCAATGCGCAATTGCGCGGCAAGCTCGGCGAATCCCTGGCCGAGGTTGCGCGCGAGCACCAACCACTCGAGCAGGTCACCACCAGCAACCTGGATGCCTTGCGCGCTTTCAGCCTCGCGCAGGCGGCGATGCGCGCCGGTCGCAATGGCGAAGCGGTCAGCCTGTGCCAGGAGGCGATCCGTCTCGATCCCGGCTTCGCCATGGCGTATGTATTCCTGGCCCGACTGAAACTCAATGGTGACAGTGCGGCGTACGAGCAACTGCTGGCCAAGGCCGATTCCCTGCGTGCGCGGCTGACCCACCGCGAGGCATTGATGCTGGACGCGCGGATCGCGTCGAACCATCCAACCGCTGACCGCCTGACCCGCTGGCGCCTGCTGTCGCAGTTGTATCCCGACGAATACAGCGGCTATTACAACTACGCACTGGTGTCCTGGTACCACGGCTACCGGCTGGCCGATGCGCTGGAACAGCTTGCGCCCGCACTGTCGGACAAGAACCCCTCGCGGGCCTCGGCGCTATATCTACAGGGCGTGTTGCAGTTGTCCCTGGAGCGCTATGCCGATGCGCTCGCTTCGTTCCAGAAGTTTGCGCTCTCAGGTTCGCACGGCTATATCCGACAGTATGCCGAGGCCCACGCAGCGACCCGGCGCTTCGACCTGGCGGCGCAGGTGCTGTCCACGCAGACCTCGACCGGCTTGCCCTACAGTGATTTCGAAGCCGACGCCGACCGCGCGCTGTTCCAACTCGACCAGGGCCATTGGCAGGCGGGTGTCGAGGCGATGCGCAAGGGTGCCAGCCTACCCGGGGCCGCCACGCAGGATCGGGTGCGAACGCACGCCTTCATGCTTCTGACGCTGCGGGCCGTGGCGGGGGATCCGGCCTTGCGCGCCGACCTGCGCGCTTTCATCAGGGGCCAGGCAGCCTGGATGCACAACCGGGACCTGCTGGTGCAGCGACACGATCGCCTGCTGGTGCTGGCCGCGGGTGTGCTCGGGGTCGAAGCGGGCGACGCCGGCCTTGGCCGCGAGGCAATGCGACTCGCCGGAGGCCCGGCCACTGCCGGCTTCCCGGTACTCGAAAGCGCCGACGCCATGCTCGACGCCGCACTTGCCACGGCGCAGGGGCATCCTGACCGCGCCATCGCCAGGCTGGCGCGGGCGCACCGCGGGTCGGAGTTGTACTACAGCCATGTCGTACTGATGCAGGCCTACCGCGCCGCCGACCGGTCCGCCGACGCATTGGGCGAGGCCAACTGGCTGGCCACGCATCGCGGCCGTGCTTACGCCGAATACAATAGCGACTACGCGTTGAGTGCATTCAACGCG
>JBKJMY010000021.1:0-12638 GCA_046596115.1 Arenimonas sp. | reverse complement strand
CGACCGGGGGCGGTAGAATCCCCGCTTCTGATTGCAAGGATGATTGATGCCCCAGGCTGCCAGCCCCTCGACGCCGCGCCATACCCCTCATCTTCTTGCCTTGGCGCTTGTCGCTGGCATTGCAATGCTTGCCGTCGCGTCCGGGGCCACGGCCGCAACCAAGAAAAAAGTTGCCGCGCCTGCGACGGCTGCTGCCTGCGCCGATTTCTACGCCAACGTCAATGATCCCTGGCTCAAGGCCAATCCGCTGCCCGCGGGCGCAGCAAGCATCAGTCGTTGGGATGGACTGAACGCCGAAGCCGCTCGCCGAAGCCGCGAACTTCTCACCCGTACAAGCGCCGGCAGCGGCCCCGCCTCCGGCCTGCTGGCGACCCTGGTCGCGAGCGCTTTCGACAGCGCGGGCATGGACGCCGCCGCGCACGCCGCGGCACAACCGTTGCTGGCGCAAATCGATGCGATCCGCAAACCGCGCGACGTGATCAAGGTCGTAGCCGCGATGCATGTCGCAGGTGCGCCGGTGTTGTTCGGGTTCGACAGCCTGCGCGATCCGGAAACCGGCCAACCGCGCGCCACGTTTTACGCCGGTGGCCTGGGTCTGCCCGAGCCGAGCTTCTACACGACGCCCGCGCCCGAGTTGCAAAAGGCAGTCACCGCATATCGGTCCCAGCTGAGTGAATTGCTGCGCTTCTCGGGCGTGGCCGACGCCAAACTGGCCGAGCAGGCGGACTCTGCATGGGCACTTGAACAGAGCCTGGCGAAGTCCATGACCGGCGCCGCCAAGGAATCGGTGCCGATCGCGCAGCTGCAGAAATCCTACGGGGCGCTGTCGCTGCCCGAATTCATGCAGGGCCAGGGCGCAGCGCCCGCGGACGTGCGCATCCAGCAGCCGGGATACTTCCGTGCGCTCAACACCATGCTGGCCAAGCCGTCGATTCCGCAGTGGCAGGCCTACCTGCGCGTGCAACTGGCCCTGTCGCTGGCACCGGCGATGTCGAGCGATCCTCGCCAGCCCTGGATCGCAGCGCTGGGCGCCGCGCCCACTGGATCGCTTGCCCCATCGGCTGCCGATCGCCTCGCAGTGATCTCGCGACTGGATGCCGACGATCTCTTCAGTGCCGCATACGCGGAAACCTATCTTGATTCCACCGACCAGAAGCGCGCCCAATCCGTCGCTGAGGCCGTGCGTACCGCCATGGGCCGTGCGATCGAACGGGCAACCTGGATGAAGGAGAGCGGCCGTGCCGATGCCACGCGCAAGTTGTCTGCGCTGCGGCTGGCGATCGGCACCAGCGATCCGGTGTCGTTCGCCAATTTGCGCTTTGACCGTGGGTCGTATGCGGGCAACCTGATGGCCCTGCGGCGCTGGAATCGCGAGCGCGCGCTTGGCCGCCTGGCCAGCGCGATCTATCCATGGCCGGTCAGCCAGTCGCAACCGATCATCGGTTACCAGGCTGCGGAAAATCGCCTGATCGTTACCGCGGCGGCACTTCGCCCACCGGCGCTTGATGGTGCGTCGAGCGCGACCGACTACGGCAGCTTTGGTGCATTGGTCGGACAGCAACTCGCGCTGGCATTCGCAGATTTCACCGGCGATGACGGCCGTGCACTTTCCCAGCGCCAGCAGCGGCTGGTGACGCAGTTCGACGCTTATTCCGCGTCGCCAACGGTCAAGGTCAATGGACTACGGACGCAGCGCCAGAACTCTGCCGACATCGCGGGAGTCGAACTGGCCTGGGATGCGCTGGCCGCGCAGGGCGCCCCCGATGCCGCCGCAAGCAAGGCGTTCTTCCGTGCATGGGCCGCTGCCTGGGCGCGCAATGACAGCGCGGCGGCGATCACGCAGGCACAGGTTGCGTCGGTGTTTGCGCCCGCCAAGTGGCGCGTCAACGGGCCGCTGAGCAACCTTCCTGCCTTCGCAAAGGCGTATTCGTGCAAGCCCGCGCAGGCCATGGCCCGCGCGACCAGCGACCAAGTCGCGATCTGGCGCTGAGATGCTCGAGTTCCGCCCAGGCCAACGCTGGTTCAGCAGCGCCGAACCCGAACTGGGTCTGGGCACGGTCCTGCGCCTGGCCGGGCGGCAGGTGCAGATCGTGTTCACCGGCTCGGGCATGTTGCGCAACTACGCCATCGGCAGCGCGCCGCTGCTGCGGGCGGCATTCCGCCCGGGTGACCGCGTGCAGGTGGATGGAATGGCGCGCCTGGTCGAACAGGCCGATGTGGACGAGGGACTGATCCGCTACGTCTGCGACGGCCAGGTGATTGCCGAGGGCGAACTGGATGCCGAACAGCCGGTGTCGCAGGCCGACGCGCGCCTGCTGGCCGGCCGCGTGGACCGCAACGATCGCTTCGACCTGCGCCGCGAGATGCTCGAGCGCCGCGCCCGGGCGCGCGCGCATCCGGGCTGGGGTGCGATGGGTGCGCGCATCGACCTGATCCCGCACCAGTTGCGGGTCGCTGAAATCGCTGCAGAACGGCGCGTGCCTCGGCTGCTGCTGGCCGACGAAGTGGGCCTGGGCAAGACCATCGAAGCCTGCCTGGTGACGGCGCGGCTGATCGCATCTGGCCGCGCGCGGCGCGTGCTCATCCTGGTGCCGGAAAGCCTGGTCAACCAGTGGTTCGTGGAATTGCTGCGGCGCTTCAACCTGCCGTTCGCGATCTTCGACGAGGAGCGCTGCGAATCGCTCGAGCTCAACGACGATGGAGTTGTTCGACGCAATCCGTTTGAAGACGAGCAACTGGTGATCGCCTCGGTCGACTGGCTGTCGAGCCATGCGCGTCGTGCAAGCCAGGCGCTGGAGGCAGGCTGGGACTTGCTGCTGGTGGATGAAGCACACCACCTGTCCTGGAGCCCGGACGCGCAGAGCGAGGGTTACACGCTGGTTGAATCGCTCGCGGCGCGCACGCCGGCCCTGCTGCTGCTGACCGCGACGCCGGAACAGTTGGGATTGGGCGGGCACTTCGCCCGTCTGCGGTTGCTGGATCCGGCGCGCTACAGCGACCTGCCCAGCTTCGTCGCCGAACAATCCGGTTACGTTGCGCTGTCACGCCTGGCCGAGCGCCTGCTCGCCAGCGAGGCACTGACTGCCGGCGACATGGAATTGCTGGCGCCGCTGTTCCCGGAAGATGGTGATCGGCTTGCCGCGCGCCTGGCCGCGATCGCCGGCGGCGATATCGATGCGCGCGACGCACTGCTCGCCGACCTCGTCGACCGCCACGGCACCGGCCGGGTGATGATCCGAAACCGCCGCGCCGCGGTTGGCGGATTCCCGCGTCGCATACCGCACCTGCAGGCGCTGGGCGGCGACGAGGATCCACGTCTGCACGGCCGGCTGCGCGCCGAGTTCGACCACGACCTGGGCGATCTCCACGACGAACCCGAACACGACTACACCCACGACCCACGTCTTGACTGGCTGCTGGCGACGCTGGAGTCCATTGCACCGGCGAAGGCGCTGGTGCTATGCCGCAGCCGCGCCAAGGTGCAAGCGCTCGACGAGGCGCTGCGCGTACGCAGCGGCATCACGGTGGCGCGTTTCCACGAAGACATGAACCTGCTGCAGCGCGATCGCAACGCGGCCTACTTTGCCGATCCGGAAGGCGCCCGCCTGCTGATTGCCTCGGAAATCGGCGCCGAGGGCCGCAACTTCCAGTTTGCGCAACACCTGGTGTTCTGGGACCTGCCGTTCCACCCGGACATGCTCGAACAGCGGATCGGCCGCCTGGACCGCATCGGCCAGACTGGCGACGTGCACCTGCACCTGTGCAACGTGACCGGCAGCCCGCAGGAAGTCCTGCTGCGCTGGATGGACGACGGCCTGCGTGCGTTCGACCAGGTCGTACCCGATGGCCGTGAACTGTTGCGCCGGTTTGGCGCCGAGCTGCTGCAATTGGCGGCCATGGACGGCGAACAACGCGAACCGCTGCTGGATGACATGATCGAGCGCAGCGCCGGTGCCGTGGAAGAACTCACCGAGACCATCGCGCGCGGGCGCGACCGGCTGCTTGAGCTCGGCAGCCGGCGCGGCTCTGGCGATGTGCTATTGCACGCGCTGCAAGCCGACGATAGCGACCAGGCGCACGAGGATTATCCGCTCCGGCTGCTCGAGGCCTTCGGCATCCATGGCGAGCCGCTGGGCCCGCAACTGTGGCTGCTCGATCCGGAATACCTGACCGTCGAAGGCTTCGAGGAACTCAAGGGCGGCCCGCGCAGCGCCACCTTCGACCGCGCCACCGCGCTGGCGCGCGACGACCTGCTCTACCTGCGCGCCGATCATCCGATGCTGCTGTCCGCGCAGGAAATGTTGGCCTCGGGCGAAACCGGAAACGCTGCCTACCTGGTAGACGATTCCCTGCCTCCGCGCAGCGCGATCCTGGAGGCGGTGTTCGTGCTCGAATGCATCGCGCCGCCGGCGCTGGACGTGGAGCGCTTCCTGCCACCGTTGCCGGTCACGGTTGCGGTGGACACCAGGTTGCAAGTGCGCCCCGGCTTCGCCCCGAACGAACGCGCCGTGGTGCGTGCGGGCGATCGGCAGTACGACATCTCGCCGATGCGCAAGGTGCTGGCCGCGCTGGTGCCACCGATGCTCGAGCGCGCACGCACGGAAGGTGCCGAACAATGCGCCCTGCTGGTGTCCGACGCCCTTGCGCGCGCCGAGGCCCTGCTTGGTTCCGAGTTACTGCGCATCGAAGCGCTGGCGCAGGTGAATCCGTCGGTTCGCCCTGAAGAGATCGCCTTGCTGCACCGCGAACGCGATGAACTGCGCCGGGTGTTGCCGCTGGCACGTCCGCGCCTGGATAGCTTGCGCCTGGTCACCAGCGCCGACTTCCTTTCGCTACGGCGCTGAACGGCCTCGGGGATCCTGTCGCTGCAGCGCTGATCGGCAATCGGCAACCGGCAATCGGCAACCGGCAAAGGGCAATCGGGAGTCCTGTCGCGCGACCGGCATCGGTAGCGCGAACTTCCCTCAGTTCACGCTACGCAATTTTGTTGGCGGTGGCTTGCGCTTGTTGAACGGAGGCTGCCCGCGCCAGTAGCGCAGCATCAGCCAGCCAAACAACATGCCGCCCAGGTGGGCGAAATGCGCGATGCCGCTGGCTGTCCCGGTAACCCCGAGGAAGAGTTCAATTCCGCCCATCACCAGCACAAGTGTGCGCGCCGACAGCTCCACCGGCGGCAGCAGCAACTGCAGGCGATCCTTGGGGAACATCAGCGCATAGGCCATCAGAATGCCGTAGATGAATCCTGACGCCCCAACCGTCGGAAACGGCGGCGCACCGTTGCTGATCATGATGCCGGTCACCAGCAGGTGGCATAAGGCCGCACCAGCCGCGCACACCAGCACGAACACCAGGTAGCGCTGCTGACCGAGTGCATATTCGATCCGCGGGCCGAACTGGAACAGCACGATCCCGTTGAAGAACAGGTGCGGCAGGCTGCCGTGCAGGAATGCGTAGGTCAGCAACTGCCAGGGCTGGAATCCGTAGGTCGAGCCGTCGACATCGGGGAAGCTGCCCCAGGGCCAGAGCGCGAACCAGTGGATGAAAAACGCCTCCTGCAAGTTCTGCAGCAGGAACACGATGGCGATTGCCCAGAGCAGGTATTTGGTGACTGGCGGTAACGGAATCAAATGCGTCGTCCTCTTGGTGCCCAAAGCAACTCATCTAGCGTGGCCGAGGCACGCTGCCCGGTCACGCGGCCATTGTCGACCACCACGCCCTCCGAACGCAGCCGCTGCGCTTGCTCGGCGAAGTGCGGATGATCCGCCGGAAAGGCGATGCGCCCGTCGGATCGAAGTACGCGGTGCCAGGGAAGTCCCAGGTCGTCATTGCCCGACAACAGCTTCGCCACCAGGCGCGCGCGCCCAGGCAGCCCGGCGCGGCGCGCGATCTCGCCGTAGCCGGCAACTTCACCCGCCGGCAGCGCACGGATTGCGTCGAAAATGCGGTCAGCGGCAGACTTTCCGTGCATGCCGGTTTAGGATACGCCACGTACAGGCAGGAATCCCATGCAGAATTTCGAGCAAATCCGCAGCGCCGTCGATCCGGCCCACAAGATCACCGCGCGCGAACCATACATGGTTTGCGTTGAACTCTCGCTTGAGCAGGGCCGGCGCCACCAGAGCATCTTCCTGGCCGAAATCGAGGACGACGACGGCCGCAAATACCTGCGCGTGAGCACCGTGGTTGCGCCGATGACCGGCCTGGATGCAAAGAAAATGCTCGCCTTCAACTGGCAGAGCCGGGTTGGCTACATGGCCGCCGGTGAACTGGACGGCGTGCCCTACCTGCAGTTGTGCGAGAACCGGCCCTACGACGGGCTCAATGCAGGTGAAGTCGGCCGCATGATCCTGGAGATCGGCGGCATCGGTGACCACCTGGAACGCAATCTCAGCGGCGGCGGCGACCTGCTGTAGGCCAACATTCGGGTCATATCGACCGGGCCAGATCAGCAGAAGAGATCCCGGGTCAGGGCGTCGGTACGACCGCGCCGGCCACGCCATAGGACAGCAGCAGCTTCACCAGCAGCCAGGCAATAATTCCGGCAGCCGGGATGGTCAGGATCCATGCCCAGACGATCCGCTCGATGATCGTCCACTTGAGCGCATTGGGATTCTTGGCGAAGCCCACGCCCATGATCGCGGTCGAGATGCTGTGCGTGGTGGACACCGGCATGCCGAGTTTCGCCGCCAATACAAGAATCGTCGCCGACGCCGTTTCAGCTGCAAACCCGTTGATCGGATGCAGCTTGACCATCTTGTGGCCGAGCGTCTTGATGATCCGCCAGCCGCCCGACGCGGTGCCCGCGGCCATGATCAGCGCGCAACTCAACACGATCCAGGCATCAATGTGGTCCTTGCCGCCGTCCGGATGCAGGAAGGCGAGCCACCACGGCAGGTTGTCCAGCGTGCCCTGCGCCTGCGCGCCGAAGATGGCCAGGGCGATCACGCCCATGGTCTTTTGCGCATCATTGGTGCCATGGGCGAAACCCATGTAGCCGGCGCTGAGGATCTGCGCCTTGCCGAAGAAAGCATTGACCCAGCGCGGACGCGATATGCGCGCCAACCAGCCGCCAGCGTTGTTCATGCTGCTGATCAGCGCCATCAATAGCCCCATGATCAGCATGCCCAGCATGAACCCGGCGATCGGCGAACTGACCATCGGCACGATGACTTTCCAGTACAGGCCGGAATTCTTGCCCAGGCTCGCGCCGGTCTTGGCCCAGATCAGGGCATGCCAGTTGTTCCCCGAGGCGGCGAAGGCCGCGCCGACCAGCCCGCCGATCAGGGCATGGCTGGAAGAGGACGGCAAGCCGCGCCACCAAGTGAACAGGTTCCAGATAATTCCGCCGACCAGGGCGCAAATCACCACCTGTGAGGTCATGTTGACGACATCGGCATCGACCAGGCCGGATGAAATCGTCTTGGCAACCGCCGTACCCCAGAACGCGCCGATCAGGTTGGTGCTGGCAGCAAGGGCGACGGCCTGCATCGGCGTCAGCACTTTCGTGGCGACGACAGTGGCAATCGAGTTGGCGGTGTCATGGAACCCGTTGATGAACTCGAACACCAGGGCGGTCACGATGACCAGCAGCAGGAGGGTCAGCACGGGGCGAGCCTCAGGAGTTCTTCAGGATGACCTGGTGCACCACGTTGCCGGCATCGCGGCAGCGGTCGATGGCCTTTTCCAGCAGTTCGAACAAATCCTTGAGGATGAGGTAACGCATCGGATCGGTTTCCTGCGCGTAGGTCTCCCGGTACAACTCCAGGATAAGGCGGTCAGCTTCGGCCTCGATCGCCTGCATCTTGTCGTTGAGTGCCTTGGACGTGTCGATGTTCATGCCCTTGCGCAGAAGGCCGATCATCTCCTCGATCACTTCGCAAGCGCGCTCGAGCATGGCCGCGCGCGGTGCGAAATCCACGTTGCCCAGCCTCGGCGCGGCGATCTCATAGCGCTCGGCGAACTTCTCGACGATCTTCGGAATCTTGTATAACGCGCTGGACAGCGCATCGATATCCTCGCGCTCCAGGGCAGTGACGAAGGTGTTGACCAGTTCCTGGCTGATCTGCGCGGCCAGGTTTTTTTCCCGCTGGCGGGCCAACTTGAACTTTTCCAGCGAGCGCTGGCCTTGGGGCGTGGACAGCAGCTCGACCAGGGCTCGGGCGCTCTCACGTGCGGCCGCTGCGCTGGCCTCGAGCAGGCCATAAAATTTGTCGCCCTTGCCAAAAATCGTCTGCAGGGAAAACATGGGCTAGCACCTGTGCCTGGGTCGGCGGGGAGTATAACCGAGCCCCGGGCCAACCCTGTCGGGCGGGCGGGTCGGCCGGACTGCCTGTATGCTTGTCACCCACGTTTCCCCCCACGGAGTGCGCGCTTGCGGTTGCCTGCCCTCGCCCTGCTGCCGGGTCTGCTGCTGGCGGCCCCGGCGCATGCCGCCGAGTCGCCCGCGGCCGCCCTCGCCCTGCATCCGGTCGGCATCTTCTCGCTTGTCATCTTCATCGCGGCCTACGTCCTGGTGATCGCCGAGGAGCGGCTGAACCTGGCCAAGTCCAAGCCGGTGATGGTCGGCGCCGGGCTGATCTGGCTGCTCGTGGCAGGCGGTACCGCCGCTACCGGCGGCGATTCGGCCGGCGTCGCGGAGGCCTTCCAGCACATCTTCCTCGAGTTCGCCGAGCTGTTCTTCTTCCTGATCGTGGCCATGAGCTTCGTGGTGGCATTGGGAGAGCGGAACGTTTTCGGTGCATTGCGCTCCGCCCTGCTGTCGCGCGGTTTCGGATTCCGCTCACTGTTCTGGATCACCGGCCTGATTGCATTCTTCATGTCACCGGTGCTCGATAACCTCACCACTGCGTTGATCATGTCGGCAGTGATCCTGGCGGTATCAGGCGGCAATTCCCGCTTCACCACGCTTGCCTTCATCAACCTTGTGGTGGCGGCCAATGCCGGCGGTGCCTGGAGTGCATTCGGCGACATCACCACGCTGATGGTCTGGCAGGCCAAACGGGTCGAGTTCTTCCAATTCTTCGCCCTGTTCCTGCCCTCGTTGGTCAACTGGCTTGTGCCGGCAACCATCATGTCGTTCGCCCTGCCCTCGGGCGCCCCGGGCATCCGTGACGAGGATGGCGAGGTGCGCTACGGCGGCTGGTTCATGGCCGGCCTGTTCGCCCTGACCATCGTGATCACGGTCGCCGCCAAGCAGGTCCTGCAGATGCCGCCGGTGTTCGGCATGATGCTGGGCTTGGCCCTGTTGAAAATGGTCGGTTTCTGGATCCAGCGGCGCGAGCGCGCCATGGAAGGCGAGCCGCAGTACGACATCTTCCGGATCATCGCGCGCGCCGAGTGGGACACCCTGCTGTTCTTTTATGGCGTGCTGGTGTCGGTCGGCGGGCTGGCGGCGTTGGGCTACATGCACATCGCCTCCGAAGGCCTCTACGGCACGCTCGGGCCCACCGGTGCCAACATCGTGATGGGCATGCTCTCGGCGATCGTGGACAATATACCGATCATGTATGCCGTGCTGCAGATGAACCCGGTGATGGACCACAGCCAGTGGCTGCTGATCACGCTGACCTGCGGCGTCGGCGGCAGCCTGCTGTCGGTCGGATCCGCCGCGGGCGTCGCGCTGATGGGCGTATCGCGCGGCCAGTACACTTTCTTCGGCCACCTGCGCTGGACCTGGGCGATCGCGCTCGGTTACATCGCCAGCATCGTGCTGCAACGCGCGATGAGCGCCGCCATGCCGATGCCCTGAGCCATGAACGATCTCCTCATTGTCATCGTGCTGGTGTTGTTCAACGGCTTCTTCGCGCTGTCGGAGATGGCCGTCATCACGTCACGCAGGGGCCGGCTGAAGGAACTGGCACGCGACAGCCGCGGTGCACGCAAGGCGATGGAACTTGCCGACCACCCGGAAAGCTTCCTGTCCGCAGTGCAGGTCTGGATCACGCTGCTGGCCCTGGTCACCGGCTACTTTGGCGGCGAATCGCTGGGCGGCAAGCTGGTCGAACCGATCCGCGAGCACCTGCCCTTTCTCGCGCACTACGCCACCTACATCAGCACGGCCATGGGCTTCATCCTGATGGTCTTCCTGTATGGCGTGATCGGCGAGCTGGTGCCCAAGCGCCTGGGCACGCTGCGGCCCGAGCGGGTCGCCAGCCTGGTGGCGCTGCCGATGCACTTCTTCGCCCGCCTCGCGCGCCCGGGCGTGCTGCTGTTGGCCTGGAGCACGCGGGTGATCCTGCGCGCGGTCGGCCTGGGTTCGCTGTCCGAGGAAAAGGTGACGGAAGAAGAAATCCGCCACCTGGTCACCGAAGGCCACGAGCAGGGCGTGATCGACGAAGGCGAGCGCAACATGCTCAACCGGGTGCTGCGCCTTGGCGAGCGCGCCGCGGATTCATTGATGACGCCGCGCACGCGCATTGCCTGGCTCGATTCAGCGGCCAGCCTCGAAGATAACCTGGCGACGATGCGCGAGACGCCGTTCTCGCGCTATCCGGTCTATCGCGGGGATGATGGCGACGTGGTCGGCGTACTCGAGGTCAAGGCGCTCGCCGGGCGCTCGATCGAGGATTCCGCATCCCTGTTCCGCGATCTGCGACCGACCCTGTTCGTGTCCGACTCCACCAACGCACTCAAGCTGCTGGAAATCTTCCGCGAGGAACAGCAGCGCATCGCCCTGGTGGTGGACGAATACGGCGACATCCAGGGCATGGTCGCGGTCAACGACCTGGTCGGCGCGGTGCTGGGCCGGGCCCAGGCCAGTGAAAATGCCGATGACGAGCCGCTGTTGATCGAACGCGAGGATGGCAGCTGGCTGGTGGATGGCCGCCTGTCCACCGAAGAACTGCGCGAGATGCTCAGCCTGGATGAACTTCCCAACGAGGAAGAAAGCGACTACAACACCGCAGCCGGCATGGCCGTGGCCTGGTACGGGCGTATCCCGCATGCCGGCGAGTATTTCGACTGGCGCGGCTGGCGCTTCGAAGTGGTGGACCTCGACGGTGCGCGCGTCGACAAGCTGCTCGTCTCGCGCACTCGGCTGTCCTCGTCGCAGGTCGAAGGCTGATCCATGGCCAGTCATCGATTTACGGCGGACGCCCTGCCTCCTGCGCTGACCACGCGCGCATTGCTCGACGAACTGGCAACCGGCGATCCCGATGAAATGCTCAGCCTGGGTGAGCTGCTGGACCGCTTCAGCGAGCGCAGCTTCGGACTGTTCCTGCTGTTCGTGATGGTGCCGACCTTCATCCCGATCCCGGTTGGCATGGGCGCCATCAGCGGCGTGCTGGTGAGCCTGATCGGATTGCAGTTCCTGGCCCGGCTCGAGCACCCCTGGCTGCCCCGCTTCCTCGCTCGCCGCGGCATCCATCGCTATCGCGTGGTGAACTTCCGCAACCGCATGGCGCGTGTCATCGGCTGGATAGAACGCTTCACCAAGCCGCGCACGCGCAGCGTGCTGCTGCATCCGGTGGGACATGCCTTCACCGGCCTGATGCTGGTGGTGCTCGGGCTGATGCTGGCCCTGCCGCTGCCGCTCACCAACTACCCGTTCGGCGTGATCCTGCTGGCATTCGCCTTTGCCCTGATCGAACGCGATGGCCGGCTGATGCTGGTGGCCTGGGCGCTGGGGCTGTTGGAGATTGCGCTGGTGGCGGGCTTTTCGACCCAGATGATCGCCTGGGGCGCCAAATTGATGCACTGAGTCGCCGCCTTCGGGCGACGGTTGCATGGACGCCTGTGATCACCATCGGGCCACGTTTGCCGCCGGCAGATGCTGGCCTCAGGCGAACTTGCCAGCCATGTCGGCCGCGGACATCGGACGTCCGAACCAGAAACCCTGGCCCAGGTCGCAGCCGCGCTCGCGCAGGATGTCGTACTGCCCTTCGGACTCGATGCCTTCGGCCACCACGGTGATGCCCAGCGAATGTGCCATGGCGATGATCGCCGTGGTCAGCGCCAGGTCGTCAGGATCGCGCAGCACATCGGCGACGAAACTGCGGTCGATCTTCACCCCGTCCACCGGCACGCGACGCAAGTGGCTCAATCCGGAAAAGCCGGTACCGAAATCATCCAGCCAGATCTTGACGCCGGTGGAGCGTACGCGCGTAAGCAGCGCGCTCGCCTGGGCCTCGTCCACGAGCACGGCTGTCTCGGTGAGTTCCAGATGCAATTGCTGTGGCATGAGCCCTGAATTGCGCAGCGCATTGCCAACCACGTCCGGCAGCTCGCCGCTGCGCAACTGGCGCGGCGAAATATTG
Organism: Arenimonas sp.; assembly: GCA_046596115.1. Lineage (GTDB taxonomy): Bacteria > Pseudomonadota > Gammaproteobacteria > Xanthomonadales > Xanthomonadaceae > Arenimonas. The sequence goes on along the minus strand of JBKJMY010000021.1, from coordinate 384 downwards.
ACCGAAATAAACGGACGTGCCCCGCCCGGCAACTGCCAACGCGCGGCGTCGGCGCAGGCGCGCTCAAGCACGTTGCGGCCAAGGTTCTCGATCAGCCCGCTCTGTTCGGCCACTTCGATGAATACCGACGGCGGCACCATGCCCAGGTGCGGATGCTGCCAGCGCAGGAGCGCCTCGGCACCGCAGATCCGGCCATCGGAGAGCGTGTAGATCGGCTGGTAGGCGACGCTGAGTTCGCCGCGATCCCAGGCGCCGCGCAGGTCCTGCTCCAGTTGCACGCGGCGCTCCACCGCCTGGTCCATCGCGCGACTGTAGAAGCGGTAGCAGTTCTTCCCAGCCACCTTGGCCTGGTACATTCCGATGTCGGCATTCTTGAGCAACTGG
>JBKJMY010000357.1:0-10995 GCA_046596115.1 Arenimonas sp. | reverse complement strand
ATCAAAGCCGAGGAGTCGCTCGCGATCGCCATGGCGCACGGCATGGGCGTGCACCATCTCGGTGTACAGCACGGCATCGGGCGCAAGCACGCGATGGAACGCGCGGCAGTGCCGATCGGTCCAGTCCATCATCGGTGCAACCGACAGGCTGGCGCCGACGAGGCTGTTGGTGGCTTGTGTCCCCATTGCGGCAAGTTTAATCGCTCGGCCGTCGAATCAAGGCGCCCGCATTCCAGCCGGATCGCTTCGCCAGCTCAACTTGCCAGGCGATGCGCTGCGGCGCGGCCCGCGCCGGGGAGCCAGCTCAGACAGGCGACAGTTGCGGCGGCGGCAGGTTGAATGCCGCGTATGCAGCCTCGAAGGCGGCACGCGCCGGCGTCTGATCGCCCAGCAGGCGCTGCACCGAGAGAAGGCGTTCCTCCATGGGCGGACGGCCGGAGGATTCGCGAGGCGCGAGTTCAACGAGCTGGATGATCAGCGCATTGAGCAGCTGGATCTGCCCCTTCAGGTGCACGATTTGCCGTTCTGGAGTTGTCACGTCACCAACCTTGGTTGTTAAACGGCAGCCTACTCCCTTAACCGCACATGCCCCCAAGCACATTGGGCGCAGGTTCAGACACAAATCGCGCGGCGCAGATGGTCAAGATGCCAGCTGGATCAGGATGACGAGCGCGTAACCGGCGAGATAGACGATCGCCGGATGCTTGTATGAGACGTCCCATCCCGATTGGTACCAGGCGAACAGGCCGACCAGCGGCATCGGGATCGCGAGCACCAGCAAGCCCATCAGCATGTTGCCATCGCGCAGCAGCAGGAACGCGAACCACAGGTGGCCAACCACCAGGCAAATCGTCGCCAATACCAGCAACAGGTGCATGCATAGTCTCCGTGGCTCAGCGGCGTCCGTCCGCCTCGGTGGTTTCCGGTCCCGCGCCTGCTCCACCAGGCGCAGCGACTGCCGAGCCAACGTCCGCGGGACTTGCGGGCTGCAGGACGCGCAATACCAGCAAGGCCAGCAGCGTACCCGCAAATTGCGCCGCGATAAAACCCCCAGCGTCGTCCGGCCGGATGCCGGCGAATGTACGCGTCAGCGAGCGGGCAATGGTGACCGCCGGATTGGCGAACGAGGTGCTTGCGGTGAACCAGTACGCGGCGAAGATCCAGCTCGCCACCAGTGCAGGCACGGCCGACGGACGATGGCGCACGCCAAGCACGATGGTCAGCACCAGTCCGAACGTGGCCACGGCTTCGCTCAGCAACTGCGGGCCACCTGCACGCGCATGCGTGCCTGGTTGCACCAGTTCCAGTGCAAACATCGCGTGCGCCAACAGCACGCCCAACACCGCGGCCAGCACCTGCACCAGCACGTAAGCGACGGCATCGGCAGTGCCAATCTTGCCGCGCAAGCGCATCGCCACGGTCACCGCAGGATTGAAGTGCGCGCCAGAAATCGGCCCGAGCACCACGATCAACGCGTACAGCACGCCGGCGGTGGCTCCGGCGTTGGCCAGAAGCGCGACGCCATCGTTTCCCTGCGACAGGTTGACGCCCATGATCCCGGAGCCGACCACGCAAGCCAGCAACAGGGCGGTGCCGAGGAATTCCGCCAGCAGTCGACGCGACAGCGGCGGCATCAGAGCGAATCCAGCAGCCGCCGGACCCGCTGGCCGATCTCGTCGCGCACCGCGCGATAGCCGTCATCATCCATGTCGCGCGGATCGGGCAAGGCCCAGTCTTCACGCCGCGCCGAAGGTATCCAGGGGCAGCTGTCGCCGCAGCCCATGGTGATGACCGCATCGAACACGCCATCGATCTCGTCCAGCGACTTCGATGCGTGGGTGCTCAGGTCGTAGTCGAGCTCCGACATGAAGCGGATCGCCTTCGGGTTGACGACGCCGGATGGCCGCGAGCCGGCGCTCAGCACCTCGACACTGTCACCGCCATACAGGTGCGCGAAAGCTTCGGCCATCTGGCTGCGATTGGAATTTTCGATGCAGACGAACAGGACGCGTCGGGTCATTGTCGGGCTGGCTTGCACGCCACGGCGGGCGCGCAATCGGCGGCCCCGGCGCAGCAGTTTTCGGTGAGATAGGCGATCAGCGCGTTCATGCGCGCATAGCCGGCGCGCACGCGGATCACCCGACCCTCGCGAGTGTCATCGACCAGCCCGGCGCCGCGCAGCACGTTGAGATGCGCGGTCAGTGTGGCCGGCGGCACGTCGAGTTGCTCGCGCAACTCCCCCACCGGCAAGCCGTCGGGGCCCGCCTGCACCAGGCGGCGGAACGCTGACAGACGCGAGGCGTGGCTGAGTGCATTGAGCGAGGCAACAGCGGTCGGTCCGTCCATATTTCGATATTTCACGAATTATCGAATTGTGTCAAGAGCTTGGCTGGGAAATGAACGGGCGGACACAAGCCCGGCGATGGCTCGCAGGACCAGCGTTATGCTGGCCACCCCTCCGGCCGCAAGGACGCCGCCGTGTCTGCAGGATCAACCGAGCGCAATATCCACCCGATCCGCGCATCCGGCGCGGCGGCAATCGTCCCCGCTGCCGCCAGCGAGCTGGGCTATGGCGCGCGCTTCCTGGGCAAACACGGCTGGCGCGTCCTGCTCGCCTTCGTCGGCATCCTGATTCCCCTCGCCGGCTTCGCAACGCTGGTGGATGAATTGCGCGAAGGCGGCGGTTTCTTTTTCGACCAGCCGATCCAGTTGGCCTTGCACCAGATGGTGACGCCCGGCGTGGATGCCTTCTTCGTGCTGATGTCCAAGCTTGGCTACCAGTTTGGCGTGGTGCCGATTGATGTCGGCCTGCTCGGCTTCCTGGTTTGGCGGCGGCGCTATCGCGACGGCCTGTTCTTCGGCCTGTCGATCATCGGTGCACTGATCCTCAACCTCGCGGCCAAGAACTACTTCGGCCGCGTCCGGCCGGACCTGTGGACATCGATCGCGCCGGAAGTGAGCTTCAGCTTCCCGAGCGGACACGCCATGGCGTCGGTGGCCCTGGGCGTCGCCGTGATGGTGCTGCTGTGGACGACGCGATGGCGCTGGTGGGCGATCGCGGGCGCATCGCTGTTCATCGTGCTCGTGGGCGTGTCGCGGATCTACCTTGGCGTGCATTTTCCCTCCGACATCCTGGCCGGCTGGAGCGCAGGAACGGCGTGGGTGTTGCTGATGCACCAGGTCGTCGCCGGGCATGCGCCAACGCCGCCAGCCGGCGGCAAGGCGCCTGCAAATCCCGACATGATCGCCGGCGCCGGCATGGCCAAGGCCGCAAAATCGTCGTCTGCCGCGACCTAGCTCGCGGCGCAATCAGGGGCAACCGGCATCCAGTGACAATGTGGCTCAGTGCGCGCGCGAGGCGGCGCGTTCAGCCTGCGCGAGGCGGCGCTAGGCGGCGCGAGGCGGCGCCTTCAGCCCGCGCTGGCCGCATTGCGCCGCGGCACGCCCAGTGCATGCGTACCCTGTCCCGCCGCACTGCACTCAGGTCGCCTTTGTTGCGTCCTGCATCACCACCGCATCCGGCAGCTTCACGCGCGACAGGCGCAGCGCATTGCCGATCACAGACACCGAGCTCAGGCTCATCGCCAGCGCCGCAATCATCGGACTGAGCAGCAGGCCGAACGCCGGATACAGCACGCCCGCCGCCAGCGGAATCCCGAGCGCGTTGTAGAGGAAGGCAAAGCCGAGGTTCTGACGCATGTTGCGCACCGCAGCCGCCGAGATGTCGCGCGCCCGGGCGATGGCACGCAAATCACCCTTCACCAGTGTTACCTGCGCACTCGACATCGCCACGTCGGTGCCGGTACCCATGGCGATGCCGACATCCGCGGCCGCCAATGCGGGCGCGTCGTTGATACCGTCGCCAGCCATCGCCACGCGGCGTCCCTGCTTCTTCAATTTCTCGACCAGCGCGGCCTTGTCGGCGGGACGGACTTCGCCGTGCGCCTCGTCGATGCCCAGCTTGCGCGCGACCGCATCGGCGGTGCCCTGCGAATCGCCGGTCGCCATCACCACCCGCAGGCCAGCACGATGCAGTTCCTCGAGTGCGGCCGCGGTGCTGTCCTTGATCGGATCGGCGACCACGATGGCGCCGGCAATTTTTCCGTCCACGGCCAGAAACATCACCGTGGCGCCGTCGCGCCTGAGCGCCTCGGCACGCTCGCCGAGGTCACCGATGCCGCCGCCCTCCTCGGACAGCAACGCGGCGGTGCCGAGCAACACCGGGGTACCGTCAACGTCGCCACGCACGCCGCGCCCGGTCAGCGAATCGAACCCCTTGGCTTCCGACAACGTGAGCGACCGGCGCTTGGCCTCGGCGACGATCGCCGCTGCCAGCGGATGCTCGCTGCCCTTCTCCAGGCTCGCGGCCAATTGCAGGATGTGGTCCTCATCAAGATCGCCGGCGACAATGATTTCGCGGAAGGCAGGATGGCCTTCGGTCAGGGTGCCGGTCTTGTCGACCACCAGCGTATCGATCTTGCACAGGCCCTCGACCGCTTCGGCGTCACGGAACAGCACGCCAGCATGCGCAGCGCGGCCGGTCGCAACCATGATCGTCATCGGCGTTGCCAGCCCCAGCGCACAGGGGCAGGCAATGATCAGCACCGACACCGCGCTGAGGATGGCAAAGGTCCACGACGGCGCCGGACCAAACAGGCCCCAGATGAAGAAGGTCAGCACGGCCACACCCAACACCGCCAACACGAACCAGCGCGCAACCTGGTCGGCGAGGCGCTGCATCGGTGCACGTGTGCGTTGCGCCTGCGCGACAAGTTGCACGATTTGCGATAGCACGGTGGCCGCACCGACTTGCTCGGCGCGCATCACCAGGCCGCCGGTGCCATTGAGGGTGGCGCCGATGACTTTGTCACCTTCGGATTTCTGCACCGGCATCGGTTCGCCGGTGAGCATGGATTCATCCACGCTTGAGCCGCCGTCGAGCACGACACCGTCAACCGGTACCGTCTCGCCTGGGCGCACGCGCAGTTTGTCGCCGGCCTGCACCTGGTCGATCGGCACGTCGGCTTCGCTACCGTCGTCGGCAATCCGGCGCGCGGTTTTCGGCGCCAGGCCAAGCAGGGCGCGGATTGCGGCCGATGTACTCGAGCGCGCACGCAACTCCAGCAATTGTCCCAGCAAGGTCAGAGAAACGATCGCGGCGGCGGCTTCGAAATACACGCCCACTTCGCCGTGCATGCGGAACGAGTCGGGGAACAGGCCCGGGGCGAGCTTTGCCACCACGCTGTACCAGTAGGCGGCCGATACGCCGATGCCGATCAGCGTCCACATGTTCGGATTACCGGTGCGAATCGACTGCACGCAGCGCACCAGGAACGGCCAGCCCGCCCACAAGACGACCGGTGTCGCCAGCGCGAACTCCAGCCAGGTGCGCGTCGCCACCGGCAGGACGCTGACGAATTCGCCCAGCATGGCCAGCGCCACGGCGGCGATGGTCAGCGGCAGGCTCCACCAGAAGCGGTGCGAAAAATCGCGCAGCTCGGCGTTGTCCTCGGGTTCCGCGGTGGGCATCTCCGGTTCAAGCGCCATGCCGCAGATGGGGCAAGTGCCCGGGCCGACCTGACGGATCTGTGGATGCATCGGACAGGTGTAGATCACGTCGCCGGCAGCGGCGTGAGCGGCCTTTGCCGGCTGCTTGGCACCGGCACCATTGTGCGTGGCATCAGCACCATCCTGCGTGGCATCAGCAGCATTCTGCTTGGCCGGCGCGTTTGCTTCGCGCGGCGGATAAGCATCGGGATCGGCTTTGAATTTCTCCAGGCACCGGGCCGAGCAGAACACGATCTCCGCTCCCGCATGCTGCGTCCGATATTTTGCGGTCGCGCGATCCACGCGCATTCCGCAGACGGGATCGACCGCGGCATCCGGCACCGGTGCGGCGTGCTGGTGATCATGACCATGGTTGTGATCGTGGAGATGGTGGTGATCGTGTCCATGGGCAGGTTCATGATCGTGGGCAGGGTCGTGATCGTGGGCAGGGTCGTGATCGTGGTCTTTCGCACCGTCAGCGGCGTGCGTGGGGGCGACGGGATCGCGCGCGTTGGTCACTGTGGCTCTCCCGCCAGCGCGTCGAGGATCGGGCAGTCACCCAGGGCGCCATGCCCCGGGCAGGCACCGACCAATGCCGCCAGACCATCACGCACGCGACCGAGTTCTGCGATGCGGACTTCAATATCGGCCAGTTTGGCCGCCGCCGCCGCGCGCAGGTTGCCCATGTCGGCGTCGTCCCCATCGGACAGCGAGAGCAGCTCGCGAATCTCGGGCAGGGTAAAACCCAGGATCTTGGCGCGACGCACGAAGCGCAAGCGCCGGGCGGCGTCGATGTCATAGGTGCGGTAGCCGGATGCCAGGCGGATCGCCTTCGGCAGCAGGCCTTCGCGCTCGTAGTACCGGACCGTGTCGATGCCGACGCCGGCCTGCTGGGCGAGTTGTCCGATTTTCATGTCGGGTGTCCTGGAAAGGGGGCTGGGCCATCTTGGACTCTGGACCGTACTCCAGAGTCAAGCGCCGAGGCGGGAAGCCGGTCACCACACTGGGACGGGGTTCAGGCAGCCAAGATCAGCGCGGCTTGCGCTCGCCTGCGGTTCGCGGGATCGCGGAGCCGGCGTGATGCCCTGTCGCGGACGCTTGCCTGTTATTAATTTTCCAATTAATATTGGCTATGGGCCACGCCAAGCCACGCGCCACGCCACGCGCCACGCCTCGCCGCCGCCCGGGCCGTCCGGCCCCCGGCACGGCCGACCTGCGCGAACATCTGCTGGATGCTGCGCTGGACTGTTTTGCCGCCGAAGGCATCCGCGCCGCATCGCTGAAGTCGATCGCGCGGCGGGCCGGCGTCACGCCTGCCCTGGTGCACTACTACTTCGGTAACAAGGACGCACTGCAGTCTGCCGTCGTCGAGGAGCGGTTCATGCAGGTCGCCCTAGGCCTGCGCGCCCTGATCGGCATGCCCGATCGCCCGGCGCGCGAACTGATTGCCGGCTTTGTTGCCGGTGTGCACGCCATGGTCGAGCGCTTCCCCTGGCTGCCGGTGATCTGGGTGCGCGAAATCCTGACTGAAGGTGGCGCGCTGCGCGAGACGATGTTGTCGCAGGTGGCGCCGATGCTGCCGCGCGCATTGGCCGAGCGCTTTGCCCGTGCGCAGGGTGCGGGCGAAATCAATCCGACCCTCGACCCGCGTCTGCTGGTGGTGTCACTGGTCGGCCTGACCCTGTTTCCGCTCGCCGCTGAAGGCATTTGGCAACAGATATTTCCCGATGCAAGCCTGGACCGCACCCGCTTGCATCAGCACACAATCGCGCTGCTCGACGGCGCGCTGGAGACCCGCCGTGCAGAGCAATGAACCCAACGCGTGCCGCCGCCGGCAGCAATGCACGCGCATCACGAGCTGGCTGCGGCTGGCCGCCCTGCAGCTCAGCGTCGTTCTTCTGCTCGGTGCCTGCAAGCACGATGCAGCCAACGCCCCGCTGCTCGGCACGCTCGAATGGGATCGCATCGGCATTCCCGCCGAGGCCAGCGAACCAATCGTGCGTATCGCCGTCCGCGAGGGCCAGGTGGTCAAGGCCGGCGACGTGTTGCTGGTCCTGGATGGCACCCGCATGCAGGCCCGCGCTGCGCAGGCGCAGGGCGCGGTGGCACAGGCCCAAGGCCGATTGACCGAACTGATGCACGGCAGTCGCATCGAGCAACTCGATGCCGCGCGCGCCGCTGTCGCCAGCGCCCAGGCCAGCCAGGTCGAAGCCTCGAAGCAATACGCGCGTCAGTCGGAGCTGGCCGCCAGGCAACTGGTCGCGCGCTCCAGCCTCGATGCTGCGCGCGCCACGCGTGATCGCGCCACGGCGCAACTGGCCGCCGCGCAGGCGCAGTTGCGCGAGCTCACCCAGGGCACGCGGCCGGAACAGATCGCCCAGGCCGAAGCGGCGCTGGACAGTGCGCGGGCCGCGCAAACATCGGTGCAGCTGGATCGCGCACGCCTCGAGGTGCGCGCGCGGCGCGCCGGCCGCGTGGATGCGCTGCCGTTCAAGCTCGGCGACCAGCCACCGCTCGGCGCAACGCTGGTGAGCATGCTGGTCGGCGATGCGCCTTACGCACGCGTGTTCGTGCCGGAATCCCAGCGTCTGCCGCTGAAGGAAGGCCAGGCCTTCGAGATCAGTGTCCAGGGCAGCGCGACCACACGCCACGCCACGTTGCGCAGCATTTCCCGCGACCCGGCATTCACGCCCTACTACGCACTCACCGGCGACGATGCCAGCCGCCTGGTCTATCGCGCCGAACTCGTGCTCACTGATGCCGACGCCGCGACCCTGCCCGCCGGCCTGCCGGTGCAGGCGCGCCTGGCGCACTGAGATGGCCGGACAACCATTCGCCCCGGGCAGTGGCGTCCCCGCGGCAACGCCGGGGCATTTCACAGGCGCCATCGCAATCACCGCGCATGGGCTGACCAAGCGCTTCGGTGACCTGGTTGCGGTCGATCACGTTGAGCTGTCGATTCCCCGCGGCCAGGTGTACGGGTTCCTCGGCCCAAACGGCTCGGGAAAATCCACTACGCTGCGCATGCTCTGCGGCCTGCTCACGCCCAGCGAAGGCGATGTGCAAGTGCTCGGGCTGCAGATTCCGAAACAGGCCGAGGCGCTCAAGCGGCGGATCGGCTACATGACCCAGAAGTTTTCGCTCTATGAAGACCTCACCGTGCTGGAGAACCTGCAGTTCCTGGCGGCCATCCATGACCTGCCGCGTGCCCTGGCAATAAAACGGGTCGAAGCCGCGATCGAGCGATACCACTTCGGCGACCGGCGCGGACAACTTGCCGGAACCCTGTCGGGCGGGCAGAAGCAGCGCCTTGCCCTCGCCGGATCGGTCTTGCACGAGCCGGAACTGTTGCTGCTCGACGAGCCGACCAGCGCAGTGGATCCGGAATCACGGCGCGAGTTCTGGTCCAACCTGTTCGAGTTGGCCGATGCCGGCGCGACCCTGCTGGTGTCCACGCATTACATGGACGAAGCCGAGCGCTGTCACCGCCTGGCGATCCTGGAGAGCGGCCGCCTGGTCGCCGACGGCACGCCGGCTGAATTGACCGCCGCGCTTCCCGGCGGGGTGTGGAACCTGCGCAGCGCGCAGATCCGCGCACTCGAACGACGCCTGCACGGTGCCGACGGCGTCCTCGGCGCCGCGCAGATCGGTAACAACCTGCGCGTGCTGGCCGACGCTGGCCTGGACGAAGCCGCACTTCGTCGGCTGGCGGGCGACCTGCCGGTGGACGAAATCATCGCGGTGCCGCCGAACCTGGAAGATGTGTTTGTTGCCGCTACCCGCGGCAAGCTGCGCGCCGACAGCAAGGCTGCACCATGAAAGTCAGCCGCCTGCTCGCGATCATCATCAAGGAGCTGCGCCAGCTGCGTCGCGACCGGCTGACCTTCGCGATGATCCTCGGTATCCCGACCATGCAGTTGCTGCTGTTCGGGTTCGCGATCAACCTGGACATCCGCCACATCGATGCTGCGATCGTCGACCAGGCGCAGACGGCGCGCTCGCGCGAAGTCGCCGCCGCGCTCGTGGCAACCGGTTTGCTCACTCTGGTGGACGTGCCGGCCGATACGCCGGCGCAGCTGGCCGATGCCCTGCGACGCGGACGGATCAGCGTCGGCATCGTGCTGCCGCCCGACCTTGACCGACGCCTGGAACTGCGCGACCGGCCCGCCGTGCAGGTGATGGTGGACGGTTCCGAGCAGACCGTGCAATCGGCCGCGCGGCAACTGGCCGCAGTTCCTCTTCCCGGCGCGCGTGCCGCCTACCAGGGCGTGGAAGTAGTCAATTTCTACAACCCGGACCGTCGTGCGCCGGTCAATACCGTGCCCGGGCTGATCGGCGTGATCCTGACCATGACCCTGGTGATGTTCACTGGCATGGCGCTGGTGCGCGAACGCGAACGCGGCAATCTGGAGATGCTGATCGCCACGCCGGTGTCGCCATTGGAGCTCACCCTGGGCAAGGTACTGCCGTTCGTGGTGATCGGCCTGGTGCAGGTGACGGTGGTGCTGCTGCTCGGCAAGCTGGTATTCGCCGTGCCGATCCGCGGGTTGCTGTGGGAAGTTTATGCGGCAGCACTGTTGTTCATCATTGCCAACCTGGCGCTTGGCATCCTGATTTCGACCCTGGCCAAGAGCCAGTTCCAGGCGATGCAGTTGGCATTTTTCGTGTTCCTGCCGCAGATCCTGCTGTCGGGCTTCATGTTCCCGTATGCCGGCATGCCGCGTGCCGCGCAGTGGCTGGCGGAAATCCTGCCAATGACCCACTTCATCCGCCTGATCCGCGCAATCATGGTGCGTGGCGCGAGCTTGTCCGACCTGCCAAACGACATGCTCGCGCTGCTGGTGATCGGCGCGGTGCTGTTGACGATCTCCACGCTGCGCATCAGCAAGCGTCTGGACTAGGCTGCGGCGGGAGTGCAGGCCGGACCTAGCCCCGGCTCAAATGTTCCAGGGCCGCGGCATTGTCTTCCCAGCGCGCCCCGTCGAATGCCTCGACTGTGAGGGATTCGACCGTGCCGGGGTCCAGGCAGCGCGCGTTGACATCCACGCCGTCCGGATTCGAGCGCGGGATGTAAAAACTCTTGACGCCACACACGCGGCAGAAGCGATGCTTCGCCACGCCGGTATTGAAAGTGTATTCGGTCAGGTCGACGGCACCCGACAGCAGCCGGAACCGTTGCGCGGGAATAATCAGGTGCAGGAAGCCGCTCATGCGGCACACGGAACAGTTGCAGTCCTGCACGCGCAGGCGCGCCGGTGCGTCAACCTCGAAACGCACGCGGCGGCAATGACAGCCGCCGCGATGCGTCACCAGTTCAGCAGGTGCAGGCTCGGTCAATGATTCTTGCCCTTGCCCTGGCCGCCGCCTTTCTCGCCGCCCTTGTCCTTGCCCTTGTACTTGCCTTCGGACTTGCCGCCATCATTGCCATGCGCCTTGCCGTAGTTGCCC
>JBKJMY010000256.1:0-5819 GCA_046596115.1 Arenimonas sp. | reverse complement strand
CCTATCGCATGAAATAAGTGGGAGCGGCTTCTGTGGGAGCGGCTTCTGTGGGAGCGGGTTCAGCCGCGATTCCCAAAGCAAATCAAAGAAAACGGCGGCCATTGGCCGCCGTTTTCGTTTTCTCGAGCTATCGCGGCTGAAGCCGCTCCCACAACCGCTCCCACAAAAGCCGCTCCCACGTTTGTTACACGGTGGCGGGGAGCAGCTTTTCCGGCTCGGGCTTGGCTTCGACGATCAGCTCGCCGTCGCGCACCTCCACCAGGACGCGGCCACCCTCGACCAATGTCCCGAACAGCAACTCGTCGGCGAGCGGGCGCTTGATCTTGTCCTGCAACAGGCGGGCCATCGGGCGCGCGCCCATCTGCGGGTCGAAGCCATGCTCGGCCAGCCACTGCCGCGCTTCCGCGGTGGCGGTGAGGCTGACGTGCTTGTCGTGCAGCTGCGCCTCCAGTTCGATCAGGAACTTGTCCACCACACGAAGAATGTGATCGAAGCCCAAGCCCTGGAACTGCACGATCGCGTCGAGGCGATTGCGGAACTCCGGGGTGAACGCCTTGCGGATCACTTCCATGGCATCGGTCGAGTGGTTCTGGGTGATGAAACCCATGGTCCGACGCGCCGCCTGCTGGGCACCGGCGTTGGTGGTCATCACCAGGATCACGTTGCGGAAATTCGCCTCGCGGCCATTGGTGTCGGTCAGCACGCCGTGGTCCATGATCTGCAGCAGGATGTTGAACACATCCGGATGCGCCTTTTCGATCTCGTCCAGCAGCAGCACGCAGTGCGGGGTCTTGACCACCTTCTCGGTGAGCAATCCGCCCTGGTCAAAGCCGATGTAGCCCGGGGGCGCCCCAATCAGGCGGCTGACCGAATGCGATTCCATGTACTCGGACATGTCGAAGCGCACCAGCTCGATGCCGAGCTGCATGGCCAACTGCTTGGTGACCTCGGTCTTGCCGACACCGGTCGGGCCGGCAAACAGGAAGTTGCCGATCGGCTTGTCCGGATTGCCCAGGCCCGAGCGCGACAGCTTGATCGCCGACACCAGGGTGTCGATCGCCGCGTCCTGGCCGAAGATGACCATCTTGAGGTTGCGCTCGAGGTTGCGCAGCACGTCCTTGTCGGACACGGACACCTGCTTGGTCGGGATGCGCGCCATCTTGGCCACGATCAGCTCGACTTCCTCGACATCGATGATCGTCTTGCGGTCACCGATCTCGCGCAGGCGCTGGCGGGCACCGGCTTCGTCGATCACGTCGATCGCCTTGTCCGGCAGCAGGCGGTCGTTGATGTGCTTGACCGACAGGTCCACCGCAGCCTGGATCGCGGCTGCGCTGTATTGCACTTCGTGGTGCGCTTCATAGCGCGGCTTGAGGCCGTGCAGGATCGCCACCGCCTCGCTGATGGACGGTTCGACCACGTCGATCTTCTGGAAGCGACGCGCCAGTGCCCGATCTTTCTCGAACACGCCGCGGTATTCCTGGAAGGTGGTCGAGCCGATGCAGCGCAGCTCACCGTTCTGCAGGACCGGCTTGATCAGGTTGGACGCGTCCATCGTTCCGCCCGACGCCGAGCCGGCACCGATGATCGTATGGATCTCGTCGATGAACAGGATCGCCCGCGGCTCCTTCTTCATCTGCGCGAGCACACCCTTGAGGCGCTTTTCAAAATCGCCGCGATACTTGGTGCCGGCGACCAGCGCGCCCAGGTCGAGTGAATAGATGATGGCGTCGGCCAACACCTCGGGCACCAGACCTTCGACGATCCGCCACGCCAGCCCTTCGGCCAGCGCGGTCTTGCCCACGCCGGATTCGCCCACGTACAGCGGGTTGTTCTTGCGCCGGCGGCACAGCACCTGGATGGTCCGCTCGACCTCGTCTTCGCGCCCGACCAACGGGTCGATCTTGCCTTCGCGCGCCAGCTCGTTGAGGTTGCTGGCGAATTCCTGCAATGGATTGCCCTTCGCTTCCTCGCCCGCCTCGCCTTCGGGGCGCTGTTCGCCCGGCTGCGTCTTGTCCTCGCCGCCGTCACCTACCTTGGCGATTCCATGAGAGAGGTAATTGACGACGTCGAGCCGGCTGATGTCCTGCTGCTGCAGCAGGTACACCGCGTGTGAGTCCTTCTCGCCAAAGATGGCGACCAGGACGTTGGCGCCCGAGACTTCTTTCTTGCCCGAACTCTGGACGTGGTAGACCGCGCGCTGGAGGACGCGCTGGAAGCCCAGTGTGGGCTGGGTGTCGCGGGCATCGTCGGCCGGCAGGACCGGCACGCTGTCGCTGATGATCTGGCGCAAGCCGTCAGCCAGGCGAGACTGGTTGAATCCGCAAGCCTTGAGCACCGCCACCGCTGCCGAGTTTTCGAGCAGCGCCAGCAGCAAGTGCTCGACGGTCATGAATTCATGGCGCGCCTCGCGGGCCTGCTTGTAGCACTGGCCGATGCTGAACTCGAGATCCTTACTGAACATTTCGCTCTCCGGGGAGGTTTCAACGTAGATGGGGACGGAGCCTGCGATTTCCAGCCTAGGCCTTTTCCATGCTGCACAACAGTGGGTGTTGGTGCAGCCTGGAAAACTCGTTCACCTGCGTTACTTTCGATTCAGCCACTTCCCGTGTGTACACCCCGCATACGCCCTTGCCGCGGGTGTGCACGTGAAGCATGACCTGGGTCGCTTTTTCACGGTCCAGGGTAAAGAACACCTGCAGGACCTCGACCACGAATTCCATCGGGGTGAAGTCGTCATTGAGCAGCACGACCTGGAACAGAGGCGGTCGGGTCACCTCCGGCTTGGAGGTTTCGACGACGACGCCGGTTTCGTGTTCGCGCTCGGGGTTGGGTTTGCGTGGCATGGCACCAGTATAAATGGGGCAGCCCGGCGCGGACTCAAGTCATGTTGCCCTGGGACGCCTGCCGCATTGCCACTGGAAATGGGACAATTCATCAATGAGCAACGATATGCCCGGAAGTTGCAGCAGATGAGCTACCGTCGCGGCAAGTATTGGCAGCCGGATGTGACGGTCGCGTGCGTGGTGGTACGCGACGGGCGGCTGTTGATGGTCGAGGAACAGGTTGGAGGCCAACTCGTGCTCAACCAGCCAGCCGGTCACCTGGAGCCGGACGAGTCGCTGATGGACGCCGCGTGCCGCGAAACCCTGGAGGAAACCGGGTGGACCGTCGGCCTGACGGCCTTCATCGGTGCGTACCAGTGGAAAGCACCTGACACCGCCGATGGTGGCTCCGGACGGCACTACCTGCGCATGGCGTTCGCCGCCGAACCGCTCGGACATGATGCAGCGCGCACCCTTGACGACGGCATCGTGCGTGCACTGTGGCTGACGCCTGCCGAGTTGGCCGCCGACTCCGCCCGCCATCGCAGTCCGATGGTCTGGCGGGTGGTCGAGGATTTCCTTGCCGGTCGCCGGCACCCACTCGACGCAATGCAGCAGGCATGAGCGCGCCCCGGGTCATGGTCGGCATGTCGGGTGGGGTGGATTCCTCGGTCGCGGCGCTGCGCCTGCGCGCCGACGGGGAAAGCCTGGCCGGATTGTTCATGCAGAACTGGGACGAAGACGCCGGCGGCGAATGCCGGGCCGACGCCGACCGCCGCGATGCGCTCGGCGTCTGCGCGCGCTTGGGCATTCCCTTCCACGCCCGCAACTTTGCCCGTGAGTACTGGACCGGCGTATTCGAGCATTTCCTGGATGAGTACCGGGCCGGGCGCACGCCGAACCCCGACGTGCTCTGCAATCGCGAGATCAAGTTCAAGACCTTCCTGGACGAGGCACGCAGCTTGGGCGCGGAACAGATCGCGACCGGCCACTACGCCCGCATCGACTGCGTGGATGGACGCTGGCGGCTGCTGCGCGCCGTGGATCGCGACAAGGACCAGACCTACTTCCTGCACCAACTGGGCCAGTCCCAGCTGTCGGCAATCCTGTTTCCCATCGGCGACCTGCCCAAGCCCGAAGTCCGTCGCCTGGCCGCCGAGGCGGCCTTGCCGGTGGCGGCCAAGAAGGACTCCACCGGCATCTGCTTCGTGGGCGAGCGCGATTTCCGCGAGTTTCTCGGCCAGTACATCCCGGCCCGCCCGGGCGAGATCCGCAGCGTGGACGGCGCCAGGCTGGGCGAGCATTCCGGCGTGTGTTTCTACACGCTCGGGCAGCGCGAGGGCCTGCAACTGGGCGGCCAGCGCGGCCGCACGGGTGCCCCGTGGTTCGTGGTTGGCAAGGATGTCGCCGCCAATGTCTTGCTGGTGGACCAGGGCAGCGACAGCCCCTACCTGCAATCAAGCCAGCTGCGCAGCGCACCTGCGCACTGGATTTCCGGTGCGGCACCGGCAGCCACGTTCTCCTGCACCGCCCAGGTCCGGTACCGGCAACCAGGCCAGGCCTGCGAGGTATCCATTCGGCCCGATGGCCGGCTCGATGTCGTGTTTTCCGAGTCGCAACGCGCCGTGGCACCGGGACAGTCGCTGGTGCTGTACGCGGGCGAGGAATGCCTTGGCGGTGCGGTGATTGACACAACCGATGCCATGCTTGATCAATTGCACGGGAGTCGCGCGGCATGAAAGACACAGTCCTCGCGCTGGCCGGCACGCTGCAGGCGATCGCACTGGTGCAGCAGATGGCCAACAATGGCCAGGCTGAATCCCGTGCGCTCGGCACATGCATCGACAGCCTGTTCCGCTTTGATGCCGACTCCACCGAGGAAATCTACGGCGACGCCGCGGCACTCGGCAACGGCCTGCGTCGGGTGATCGCCCAACTCGACGGCGACGGGCGCGATCCGGGGCAGACCCGGATCGCCATGAACCTGTTGCACCTCGAGCGCCGATTCGCATCGGCACCCGGTGTGGCCGACGTGGTGCGAACCGAACTCGAAGCCCTGCTGCCGCTGCGAACCGCAGAGGGTCCAACGCATCCGCAATTGCTGGCGAAGCTTGGCGAACTCTACGCGTTGCGTATTTCACCGCTCGGCCCACGGGTGATGGTCCAGGGCAATCCCGTTTACCTCGGCCAGCCGGACGTGGTTGGCGAAGTCCGGGCGACGCTGCTGGCCGCATTGCGCTCAGCGGTACTGTGGCGGGAACTGGGCGGCAGTTGGTGGGATCTGCTGCTGCAGCGGCGCAAGTTGGTCGAGACGGCCCGGGAACTGCTGGGCGCGCGCTGACCCGATTCATCCCACAAAGGCGGTCCAATGCGCCGCCGGGTCAACCGGAATGACCGCTTCGCGCTACAATAAGGGACCACTGACGTGCGCTTTCCGTCCAGCCCCATGCCTTTCCCTGGAGCATCCATGAGCGACTCCTTCGCGACCCGTGACACGCTGACCGTCAACGGGACCGTCTACACCTATTACAGCCTGGCCAAGCTTGGCCAGCGCTTCAACCTCTCCCGCCTGCCCTACTCGATGAAGATCCTGCTCGAGAACCTGCTGCGCTGCGAGGACGGCGTCTCGGTGACCAAGGAGTCGATCGAGGCGGTCGCCACCTGGAGTGCCAAGGACGAGCCAGAAACGGAAATCGCCTTCATGCCGGCACGCGTGGTCCTGCAGGACTTCACCGGTGTGCCCTGCGTCGTCGACCTGGCGGCAATGCGCGACGCCGTGGTCAAGCTCGGCGGATCGGCCGACAACATCAATCCGTTGATCCCGTCGGAGCTGGTCATCGACCATTCCGTGCAGGTGGACAGCTATGGCAAGGCTGACTCGCTTGACGTCAACGGCGAGATGGAATTCTCGCGCAACGGCGAGCGCTACAGTTTCCTGCGCTGGGGCCAGAAGGCGTTCGTCAATTTCAAGGTGGTTCCACCCAATACCGGCAT
>JBKJMY010000350.1:0-9259 GCA_046596115.1 Arenimonas sp. | reverse complement strand
CCAGACATGGACGTCTGAGTGGGCGGGCAGGACCCCCCGTGCGATCGCGCGCGCGCCAGTTCATACGGAGCGACTCGCGCTACGAAGCCAGGCGCGGCAGGTCGTACGAAGCAAAGGGTACCGTGATCGCAGCACGCGGCCGATCAGTGCTGGCGACGCCACTCCGAAAGCAGCACCGCAGTGGCCGCCGCAACATTGAGGCTGTCAACCGCGCCGGTACCAGGAATCGACAGGCGCAGCCGGCTTGCTTGCGCAAGCGCCGGGTCAACGCCGGTCTGCTCGGCGCCCATCACCAGTACCAGGCGCGAAGGCAGGCGTGCGCCATGCAGGGGCTCGCCACCACGCACGACAGTTGCGGCGAGCACGAACCCGGCCGATTGCAATTGCGCCAGGGCGTTGTCGGTGCGGCCGAGCCGCACCAGTGGCACCGCCTCGGCGCCGCCTTCTGCGACGCGCGCCGCCGCGCCTGAGAGCGCGAGCGTGGAAAACTTCGGCATCAGCAGGCCGGCGCTGCCGAAATGCGCCGCGCTGCGCAAGATCGCGCCCAGGTTGTGTGGATTGCCGACGCCATCGAGCCAGAGCGCGAGCTGCGGCCCGGGGGCGAGCGCACGCAACCAGTCCGACAGGGTTTGTTCTTGCGCTGGCATGGCGCCAAACACGACGCCTTCGTGGTGCTGGCTGCCACTCAAGCGTTCCAGGTCCCCGGACTCGACGATGGTGTAGCCGAGCCGCTGCGCGGCGCACCAGGCCAGCACCTGCTTGAGCGCCGGAATGCGCGATTCCAGCAGCCACAATTTTCGCAATGCCTCCGGCCGATGCCGGAACAACGCCAGGCAGGCATTGACGCCGTAGTAGCGCTGCTCTTCGGGTGGACTTTGTTCGGCTGGTTCCGTGCGCGGCACCGTCTCGCTGCGCGTCGCGCGCCGTGGCAGCGGCTCCGAAGCATTGCGGGCAGCCGGTCTCGGCGCGGGCCTGCCGTGTGCCGCGCTGGCGGCAGCGCGTTCGCGGGCGCGCTTGTCCATGCGCTGCTTGGGCGGGCCGCGGTAGGGCGAATCGGAAGGTGGGTCGCGATCGGTCATGCGCGGATCATCCGGGAGTTCAGCGACGAGTGTAGTCCAGCCACTCAGCCACCGTGCGAGCGATCCATCGACGCGACCTCGGCATCAAGCTAGTCCAGGGCCAGCGTGCGCTCTTGTGACCTACTTGAAACTAGACTGGATTCAAACATGATCGATCGCTGCCTTCGGCGCAGGAGCCTTGCCGGCCCGCAGGAAATACACCAGAGGCAGTGACAGCGCCGTCAGTCCCATCAGCAACCAGAAGTCATTGATATAGGCGAGCGCCGCAGCCTGGCGCGATACCTCCATGTTCAACGCTGCGGCGCCGGCAACCGTTGAAGGGTCCCAGGCGGCGGGAAGCAAGCCCATTTCCGCCCCGTAGGACGGAATGCGCTGGACCAGCTCGGCGTGGTTTACCTGTGCGCTGCGCGAGAGCATGGTCATCACCACCGAGATGCCGATGCTTGATCCGATATTGCGCACCAGGCTGAACAGGCTGGCCGCTTCCGTGCGCTGTGCAGCCGGCAGAGTGGCATAGGCCACGCTGGAAATCGGCACGAACACCAGGCCCAGGCCCAAGCCCTGGATCGCGCCGATCCACACCACGTCGGACTGCGACACTTGCACGCCAAACCCGGTCATCAGGTACAGCGAGTAGATCGTCATCACGATGCCGACCAGGATCGGCCAGCGCGCGTCAATGCGGCCGAGCAGCCGGCCGACCACCATCATGCCGAGCATGGTGCCGATGCCACGCGGCGCCAGCAGCAGCCCGATCTCCAGCACCGGGTAATGCATCAACTGGCTCAGGTAGGGCGGCAGCAATGCCAGCGTCGAGAACAGCACGATGCCGATCACGAAGATCAGCAGGCTGGCCACCGCGAAGTTTCCGTTGCGCCACAGCCCCAGGTCGAGCAGTGCATGCTCGCGGGATTTCCAGTGCAGCACGTAAAGGTAGAGCGCCAGGAACGCGATCGCGCACTCGGCCTGGATTTCGAGCGAACCGAACCAGTCCTCGCCCTGCCCGCGGTCCAGGAACAACTGCAGTGCGCCAATGCCCAGCGCAAGCAGGCCCAGTCCGGTCCAGTCGAACGGCCGCGCGTTCGTCGGCTCCTTGCGCACGCTGGCCAGGATACCCAGCAACGCCAGTATGCCGACGGGCAAGTTGATCAGGAACACCCAGCGCCAGCTGTAGAACTCGGTCAGCCAGCCGCCCAGCGGCGGCCCGAGGATCGGGCCGACCATGATGCCCATTCCCCATAGCGCCATCGCGGCGCCGTGTTTCTCTTTCGGAAAGACGTCAAGCAACAGTGATTGCGAAATCGGCACCAGCGCCGCGCCAAACAGTCCCTGCAGCACGCGGAACAGCACCATCTCGCTGATGCCGGTGGCGATGCCGCACAGCAACGAGGCCACCGTGAAACCCGCCACCGACAACAACAGCAGTCGGCGCCGGCCGAGTGCGCCGGCAAGCCAGCCGGTGACCGGCGTCATGATCGCCGCGGCAACAATATAGGAGGTGAGGATCCAGGCGGTTTGATCCTGTGTCGCTGACAGCGAACCCTGCATCGCAGGCAGGGCGACATTGGCGATGGTCATGTCCAGCGCCTGCATCAGCGTGGCCAGCATCACCGAGCCGACCAGCAGCGCGCGGCCCGGGATCGCGGCGTAGTCGGTGGCAGTGCTCAAGGTTGCAGAAGGCATCGCAGGGTCCGCAGGCGGTGGATCAGTTGCGCGCGACAGCCGGCGTGGGCGCCTTGCTCGAAAGCGCAACGCTCGACAGGTCAACCTTCACGTCGGCACTCATTCCCGAGCGCAGGACCTGCATGTTTTCGCCGCGCGCGGTCAGCGCCAGGTGCACGGGGATACGCTGCACGACCTTCACCCAATTGCCGGTGGCGTTCTGCGCCGGCAGTACGCTGAACTCGCTGCCGGACGTCGGCGCGATGGAGGCGACACGCGCGGTCCAGGTGATGCCCGGATAGGAATCCACCTTGATCCGCGCGGATTGCCCGACGCGCAGTTTCGCCAGGTCGGTTTCCTTGAAGTTGGCCTCGACCCACACCGGATCGCTGGCCACCACCGGCATCGCGACCTGGCCTGGATTGAGGTACTCGCCGGCCTGCAGGTCGTGGTTGCCGACGGTGCCGTCCACCGGCGCGTAAACCCTTGCCTGCGCAAGCTCGAAGCGCGCCTTTTCCACTGCAGCCAGCGCAGCGCGATACTCGGGCAACTGGTCACCCGGCAGCGAGAGATTCCCACCCAGGGCGGCGGCGGCCTGCGACTGCGCCGCTTCGGCGCTGGCGCGCTGCGTGCGTGCTTCGGCGAGCGCGTGTTGCGCATCATCCAGGGTCTTGCGCGGAATCAGCTGGCGCGCCGCAAGATCCTGCGCGCGCGCGACTTCCTTCTGCGCCCAGCGTTCGGTTTCCTTGGCGGCGGCAATGCCGGTGCCGGCACCCTTCACCTGGGCACGGCTCGCCGAGGTCTGGTTCTCGACTTCGGCCAGGTGGGCTTGCGCCGACTCGAGCGCGATCTTCAGCGGTGCATCGTCCAGCCGGAACAGCAACTCGCCCTTTTTCACCGGCTGGTTCTGCGCGACGGTTACTTCGAGCACGCGACCGCCGACCTGCGCCGACACCATGATGCGCTCGGCCTTCACATAGGCATTGTCGGTATCGATTTCCCGGCTGGAGGCGAACCACTCCCATCCAAAGAGGCTTGTGACCAGCAGCGGGCCGGCGATCCATGCCCAGCGCGGAACGCGGCTGGCGGCGGCTTTCATCGAGCCGTTCATGCGTTCTGCTTCCGCGCGGCGCTCTTGCCTTCGCGATCCAGTCTGGAAAGTGTTTCCTTGACCTTGCCCAGCACGCGCATGGTCACTTCGAATTCGGCCACGCTCACGCCCTCGAGCATGTCCGCGCGCAATGCATCGGCGAGCTTCTTCATGCCGGACATGACCTCGTCCGACTTTGGCGCGAGATGCAGGCGCCAGCAGCGGCGATCGCCCGGGTCGGCATGCCGTTCGACGAAGCCCGCCAGTTGCAGCCGGTCAACAACGCGACCAATCGCGATGGCCTCCATGTCGAGGTCGTGTGCGAGCTCGGACTGGGTCAGGCCCTCGGCGCGCGCGATCCGGCTCAGCGCCAGCCATTGCGAACGGGTCAGCCCAAGATCCGCAGCGCGACGGTCGAACACCCGGCGCAGCAGGCGCTGCAGATCGGCAATCGTGTAGCCGAATTGGGCCTTGTCACCGCCGGGATCCTTGCCTGTCATGTCTTTGCTGCTCATGTCCCAGATTATAATGTCCTAGGATACTAAGTTCAAGGCAGGCCAGATCCCGGTTTTGGGGATGGTTCAGTCAGCGGAAGGAACAAGCTCCAGCCAACGGGGCCGATTCAGTCCGCGAGAGTAAGCTGGCCAGCGGCGGCACAGGACGCCTTCCGGTCGGTGATGAACTGCAGGTCCAATCGGATCGTCCGTTCGATTCAGGCTCGTGCTGCAGGCAGCCCTCCCCTCGATTCGCGCGAATCGCCTTTGGACCGGAAGATCTATGTTGATGGACATGAAAAATCGTTGGGCGAACGCCGCGCTGCGCAGGCTGACCCGTGCGATCTCGCGCGGCGGGCCAGGTGAATCGACCGTCACGCCATGACGCCGTCCAGTCCCAATCCGCATTCCGCGGGCGGCGCACCTCCCGCCATTTTTCTGGAAGGTGTGCGACTTGAACGTGGCGGGCTCCCCGTGCTTGGCGAAGTGACCTTCCGCGTGCCGCGCGGCGGAATCACGGCTGTGCTCGGGCCCAGTGGCAGTGGCAAATCGACGCTGCTGGCAGCGCTGACCGGGATGTTGCGACCGACAACTGGGACGCTGACCGTCCTGTCCGAGGATATTTCCGGACTGAGCGCATCGGGGTTGCGCTTGCTTCGCCGGCAGATGGGTGTGCTCTTGCAGGGCAATGGCCTGCTCACCGACTTGACTGCCGCGGAAAACGTCGCGCTGCCCCTGCAGGTCCATTCTGGTCTTCCGGCCGAGATTATCCAGGTCGTGGTCGGCCTGAAGCTCAACGCGGTCGGCCTTCGCGCGGCGGCCGACAAGTATCCCCGGGAGTTGTCGGGTGGCATGGCACGACGCGTTGCATTGGCGCGGGCACTCGCCCTTGATCCGCCCTTGATGATTTACGATGAACCCTTGACCGGCTTGGATCCGATCGCCGGCGGCATCATCATCAGCCTGATCCGGAGGTTGAACGACACGCTCGGATTGACCAGCGTCATCGTCAGTCATCACGTCCGCGAGACGCTGCGGATCGCCGACCAGGCAATCATCATTGCCAATGGCGGGGTGATTTTCGCCGGTACCCCTGCCGAGCTGGAACGCAGCGACGACGCGCTGGTGCGGCAGTTCGTCCGTGGCGAGGCCGATGGCCCCATCCGCTTTGACAGCTCGACCCATGCGTCCTGGAGTGGCGCATGAGTTTTGTCCACGACCTCGGGCGGGTTGGGTTGTTCGCCGGCGCGGTGATTCGTGCATCGCGGCCAACGCGAACCCTTGGGCGCGAGCTGGTTCGACAGATCTATGCCGTGGGCGCGCGTTCACTGCCGATCATTGCGGTAGGCGGCGCCTTCGTCGGGTTGGTGTTGACACTGCAGGGATACCGCACACTCAGCCGCTTCGGTGCCAGCAACTCGCTGTCCACCTTGCTCGGGCTGTCGCTTTATCGCGAGCTCGGCCCCGTGCTGACCGCGTTGTTGTTCATCGGCCGCGCGGGCTCCTCCATCGCCGCCGAGTTGGGCCTGATGCGTGCCACCGACCAGATCACGGCACTTTCGCTGATGGCGATCGATCCGGTCGAGCGGGTGGTGGTGCCGCGGTTCTGGGCGGCGGTGATCACGGTGCCGTTGCTGACAGGATTCTTCATCGCCTTCGCGATTGCCGCCGGTTACCTGGAAGCGGTGCAGGTGCTCGGCCTGGATGCCGGGTATTTCTGGTCTGCCCTGGCGGCCAATGTCGATTTTGTTGGCGACTACGGCGTGGCTTTCCTGAAGGCAGCGGTGTTTGGCGGTACCAGCGCCCTGATCGCGGCCTACATGGGCTATCACGCCGAACCGACGATCGAAGGCACCTCCCTGGCGACGACGCGGGCCGTGGTCAACGCCTCGCTGCTTGTGCTGGCGTTAAATTTCATCCTCAGCGCCCTGCTGTTTCGTTTGTGAATCGTTATCTGGCCGGCGGCCCGAACTAATCGGCCCATTCCCTACTCCATGAAAGGATGTCCATGACCCAGACCGGTCCACGGCACGGCGGCCAACAGATTGAACTGGCCGTGGGTGCCTTCCTGCTGCTCGCGCTGGCGACCTTGCTGGTGCTCGCCATCGCATCAACCAACGGCAAGCTGCGCATCGGCGGTGGCTCGTATCGACTCATGGCCAAATTTGCCAACGTCGGGGAGTTGCGCGTGCATGCGCCGGTGAAGATCGGCGGCGTAGTGGTCGGCGAGGTGGCGGCAGTCTCCCTGGATCCCAAGCACTACAACGCAAACGTCACCCTGGCCTTGCAGCCTGAGTACAAGGATTTACCCGCGGATACGAGCGCCAAAATCCTCACGGCCGGCTTGCTCGGTGATCGGTATGTCGGACTGGATCCTGGCGGCGATACCGAGACACTTCCTTCCGGGGGTGAGCTCATCTACACCCAGAGTGCGGTTGTTTTGGAAGATTTGATCAGCAAATTCATTTTTGGCGCCGGCGGCAAGAAGGAAGCGGCGACGGTGCCGGCGACAGACATTTCGACTGCCCCCGACAAGGCTGTAACCGAACCGTCCAAGGAGAGGACACCATGATTTCCATTCGACAGGGCACCGGGACTCTCCCCGGTCGTCCGGTTCGCGAGTTCCTGCTCCCCCTGCTCGCGGCCATCAGCCTGGTGCTTGCCTTTGCATCAACCCGCGCGGGCGCAGCCGACCTGACGCCCGGGCAATTGGTCCAGGCCAACAGCACGCGCCTCTTGCACGCATTGACCGCGCGACGGGCAGAGTTCAAGGCCCATCCCGATGCGTTGCATGCGTTCGTGCAGGGCGAGTTTGCGCAGATCTTCGACCGCGTGTACTCGGCACGCCTGGTGCTCGGCCGCAATGCGCGCGATGCGAGTGATGCCGACGTGCGTGGTTTCTCGGATGCGATGGCGGAAAACCTGATGAACCGCTACGGCAATTCGCTGCTGCAGGTCGATCCCGGGCTGCAGGTGCGGGTGACTTCGGAAGTGCCGTTGCGTGGTGGCAGCATCGTCAAGGTCATGAGCCAGGTCGATCGCAAGACCGGTACGCCGGTGGCGATGGACTACCTGTTGCACCAGAACGGCGGGCAATGGCAGGTGTTCGACGTGATCGTCGAGGGAGTGTCGTTCGTGCAGACATTCCGGACCCAGTTCGGCGAGGAGTTGCAGAGCAAGTCCCTTGCGCAAATCACCAGCGACTTGCGCCTTGGCAAGATCCGGCTGCATGGCGAGTCGAGCACCAACATGGGCAAGCGTTGAGATGTTCGACGTCCTGATGCCGGATGTCGCTGGCCCCGGACAGGCGGCCACGGCGCGGATCGAAGCTGGAACACTTCATCTGTCGGGTCGGCTGCAGCGCGATGCCGTCGCTGCGCTGTGGGCCGCGGTGTCGCGCGAGCAGGATATCAGCGCGATTGACTTGTCCGGCGTGACCGCGCTGGACACCGCGGGGCTCGCGCTGCTGGTATGCGTGGTTCGACGGGCGATGGTGCATGCCAACGTCATGCCCGCTGTGTTGCATCCGCCGTCCAGCTTGCCATCGCTGTGCACAGCGTATCGAATTGGTTCCACCCTGGAGGTCGTCGGTCATGAAGAATCTGTCGGTTGACACGATGGGCAGCGGCTGCCTGATGCTCGCCTTGGCATTGGCTGCGCTGCCGGCCGCGGCGCAGGAGGCCACGCCAGCGCCGCGGGCTGAAGTCGACACCCGGCCAGTGGACCCGGTAACGCCTCCGCGGCCCAGAGAAGAAACCAAGCGGGAGGCGGCCGAAGACGCACAACTCCCGGCCTACCTGCAGGACCAGCCAGGGGCCGAGGCCAGGAGCGCAGCCTTCGATCCATGGGAGCACTATAACCGGCGAGTTTTCCGCTTCAACCAACGCGCCGACGCCGCCCTGATCAAACCGCTGGCGCAGGCGTATGTGCGTGATGTGCCGCGACCCGTGCGCAACCGCGTCAGTGATTTCCACCAGAACCTGATGCAGCCGGTAACGATGGTGAACCTGCTGCTGCAGGGCCATCCCGCCTCGGCCACGAAGTCGCTGGGGCGATTTGCCGTCAACAGTACCGTCGGCCTGGCCGGCCTGTTCGATCCGGCCAGCCGAATGCATCTGGCGCGATACAGGGAGGATTTCGGGCAGACCCTCGGGCATTGGGGCTGGCGACGTTCGCGCTACTTCCTCATCCCGATGTTTGGACCGGGTACGGTTCGCGACCGCCTCGGTTCAATCGCCGATTCCCAACTGGGCACCTACAGGGTGTTCCAGCCACTGGCGCTGCGCGTAGGCGTGACTGGCCTGGTCCTGCTCGACACGCGCGTGCAGGCGATGCCGATGGAAGCGCTGGGTGCCGATGTCGCCGACGCCTATGTGCTGGTTCGCGACGCCTGGACCCAGCGTCGGATGCACCAGATCGATGATCAAAATGCCGATGCAACCGATGACCCCAGCCTGGTGGCAGAGCCCATCAACGCCCAACCATGAGTGGATAATTCCCAGTCTGCTTGAGCCGCGTGACGACACTCCGAGATCGCGATGATGCTCCCCGTCGAGCGCAAGGCACTGCACCAACTCTTCCTGGTCACGGTCTTCATCAAGGGGCTTGTCGGGCTGCTGCAGGTGGTTGGCGGCGTTGCCATGTTCCTTGTCAGCCGCACCCAGTTGGCCCAAATTGCCGTACTTCTCACCCGCCCGGAGCTGGCCGAGGATCCCACTGACGCAGTCGCCACGTTCATCCTGAATTCGGCAGCACACTTTTCTCTCGGCGCGCAGTCATTCGCGTCGATTTACCTGGTTTCACACGGGCTTATCAAGCTGATCCTGGTCGTTGCGTTACTGCGCCGGCAGAGGTGGTCCTACCCGGTCTGGCTCTGGGTGTTGGGCGCGTGCATCGTCTACCAGTGCTATCGATACCCGCAAACGCAATCGATC